>JBFHWR010000025.1:0-19081 GCA_041599395.1 Gemmatimonadales bacterium
CATCTAGCTGCATTCGACTCGATCCGCACGGCGGGCGAGGCCGTCACGCAACTCATGGCATCCGGGATCGTGCCTGCCGCCCTCGAGATGATGGACCGCAACTGCGTCGCGGTCGTCGAAGCGTCGATTTATCGGGCTGGATATCCGACGGACGCCGAAGCCGTTCTCCTCGTGGAATTAGACGGAATGCACGAGGCGGCCGTTGCCGCGGAGAGTGAACACGTAGAGCGCGTACTCCGCACGGCGGGAGCGACGAGCATCCGAACGGCGACCGATGCCTCTGAGCGAGCCAAACTCTGGCAAGGCCGAAAAAAAGCATTCGGTGCCCTTGGTCGAATCAGTCCTGACCTCGTCGTACAAGACGCAGTCGTGCCACGGTCCGCACTCCCCGACGTCTTGGAACGGATTTCCGCAATCGGAGAGGCCAACAATTTGTCGATCAGCAACGTGTTTCACGCGGGCGATGGAAACCTGCATCCGAACATCAATTACGACGGTGGCGATCCGCACCAGGCGCGACGCGTCGAAGATGCGAGCGCCGCCATCATGAAATCCTGCATCGACGCCGGCGGCACGATAACCGGCGAACACGGCGTGGGTAGTGACAAGCTTCGCTTCATGTCGCTCATTTTCGATCCCGACACTCTCGGCGCCATGCGAGACGTCCGGAGAGCGTTCGACCCGGATGAGCGCGCAAATCCGGGCAAGGTGATTCCGATGCACCGGTGTCGTGAGTGGTCAGTCGGCGCCGGACGGTACCCGAGCAGCCGACCGCACCCTGCCGCAGCCGGACAGGCTCCATGATTCTCGAGCGGCTGCGCGCGATGCTGGGGCCCTCGGGCGTGGTGGAAACGGACCAACTGGGCATCACCCGCGTCGCCCCCCAGAGTGACCACGAGTGCGCCCTCGTGCTGCGCACGGCGGCACGAGAACAGTGGCGTGTTCGGATCGAAGGGGCCGGAGGATGGACGGCGACGGACGCACCGGCCGATCTCGCGGTGACGACTCGCGGCCTGAATCGGATCCCGCATCTCGACTCGACGGATCTCGTTGCCACCGTGGAGTCGGGTGTCCTACTCGACGACCTTCGCGCCGCGCTTGCTGACAAGGGCATGTGGCTCGCGATTGATGCACCGGGAGTCGGCCGGTCGGTCGGATCGGTCATTGCCACGGGCACATCCGGACCGCTTCGAACGGGATACGGGGCGATCCGCGACCATATCCTCGGCATGACACTCGTGACGGGCGACGGGCGACGGCTCGAGGCAGGCGGCAAAGTCATGAAGAACGTGGCCGGGTTTGACCTCCCGAAGCTGGCTGCAGGGAGCTTTGGCGCGTTTGGGATCATCACGTCGGTCCACCTTCGAGTGCGCGCGGTACCGAGGGCCGACGTCAGTTTTTCGGCTACCGGTTCACGCGACACCTTACTCAAGACGGCGCGCGAGATACTCGACGCTGGTACGACCCCGGCAGCTCTTGTAATTGCGTCCCCCGCTGTCGCGGAAACCGATGGGTGGTTGCTCGCGCTCCGCCTGATCGGATCGGAAGTTTCGGTGGAATCAGATCACGAGGCGGTCGCTGCAGCGGTCGGGAGCGGTCGGGCTCCCGTGACCCTCCACAAGTTCGGTGTCGAGGAGGGCGCGAGCTTTTGGCGTTCGGCCCTCGCATCAGCCATCGACGCACCCACGACGCTCCGGGTGGGAACAGTACCGACTGCCCTCGAAGAGGCGCTCGACACCGTCGCACACCACCTGGATGATGCGTGGCTCATGGTGCACGTGCGTTCGGGGGTCGTACGGTGGAGCGGGGACGCGCCGTCCCCACGGCTGCGTTTGTTACGCCACGCGGCGGCGCAGCGTGAGATGCCGGTGACAGTGGAACGGGGTACGTGGGCCACGCGTCACGCCGTCGGCCACTTTGGGGCGTACCGCGAGGGCACCGGCCGCCTCGTCGACAGTCTCCGCGAAACGTTTGATCCATCCAACGTGCTCGTGGTACCGTTGGACGCGGAGGATGTTGCATGACTGGATATGGCGGACTCGACCCGTGTGTGCACTGCGGGTTCTGCCTCCAGAGTTGTCCGACCTACATTGCCACCGGTGACGAATCCGACGGCCCCCGTGGGCGCATCGTGCTCATGCAGGCACTGCAACGCGGTCGCGTCGATCCCAACGATACCAAGCTCGCGTACCATCTCGACCGATGCTTGGGGTGCCGTGCATGCGAACCGGCGTGTCCATCAGGAGTTCAATACGGTGCTGCGCTCGAACAGGCGCGACACGAGCTGACAGAGGTTCGACCCGTGCCTCTGACGGCCAGAATAGTGAATCGGGTGATGGCGGACCCCTTGCTTCGGAATGCCGCCTTGATGCTCGCCCGCGCCATGCGGCCGGCGGCGACGCGAGCACGCGGAGGATCCCGCATCGGTTTTGCCCTGGGTATGCTGGCATCGACCAAGTTCGTGCCCCGAGTCGATGGTCGTGCTGGTCGGAATGCGCATCCGGACGTGAACAAGACGCCATTACCGGCGGCGAGCGAGACCGCGGTGGTGTTCCGCGGTTGCATCATGGACGGGCTGTTCTCGCACGTGCACCAGGCAACGGAACGGACGCTCCAGGTGAACGGCGTCGCCACGCGGCCGGCGCTCGGCCAAACATGTTGCGGGGCGCTACATGCGCATAGCGGACAACACGGTGAGGCCGTGCGCCTCGCACGGAGAAACGTGCTTGCGTTTGCTGCCACCGAGCCGGATACGATTATCGTCAACAGCGCCGGCTGCGGCGCGATGCTCAAGGAATACGGGTCTCTCCTTGCAGGCGATGAACTGGAGACGCCGGCACACAACATGGCGAAGCGCGTCCGCGATGTCGCTGAGGCTCTCGCAGATCGCGGCCCCAGAAGCGGAGCGGCGCTCGATATCAGCGTCGCGTACGATCCGCCGTGTCACCTGCTCCATGCCCAGCGTGTTGACGAGGCGCCTCGCAAGGTACTTGCCGCCGTGCCACAGCTCGAACTGCGCACCCATCGCGAAGCCGACATGTGCTGCGGCAGCGCCGGTAGCTACTCTCTGACGGAGCCTGCCCTGTCACGCGAGATCTTGTCCCGCAAGATTGGCGCGATCCGAGACGTACACCCGACCGTTGTCGCGACGGGCAACCCGGGGTGCGTCATGCAGATCGGCGCGGGGCTCACGGCGGAAGGCCTCTCGGTACCGGTCGTACACCCCGTGGAAATTCTCGACTGGTCGTATCGCAAGGCCGGTCTGTACGACCGGATGGTGACGTCATGACCACGACAAGTGCGGCGGCGCCGTTTGTCATACCACGGGGCCGCCTCACGCACGCGCAGGCCTCCGACGTGCTGCGCGGGGCCGTGATTACCAAAGCGGAGACAGGTGTCGTCGAGGTGTCGGGATCGGGCGCCATTGATTGCCTTCAGGGACTTCTCACCAACGACATCGCAGCCCCGGGCGATGGTGCTTTTCTCTATGCCGCGTTGCTCACGCCAAAGGGGATGATCATCTCAGACATGTGGCTCGCACGCCTGGGAACTCGTGTCACCATTGTCCTTCCCCGCGATGGGAAAGCCGCGGTGCTGGACGCGTTCAAACGGTCGCTGCCGCCTCGACTGGCTGCGTTTACGGACCGATCCGATCACGTCGGCGTGCTTCGCCTCGTGGGCCCCGACGCGGGCGGGATCGCGCAGCGCGCCGGACTCGACGTCGCAGAACACGAACGAGTTGCACAGCAGGAGGATATGACCGTAGCGACACCTGGTCGAAGACGTCCGTTTGCATTGCAGATTCACTGCCCATCTGATCGTGTTGCCGACACACTGGATCGACTTCAGTCGGCGGGTGCAGCTCTTGGACACACCGACTCACTGGAATTAGCGCGTATGCTGGCCGGGTGGCCGCGCCTCGGCGCCGAGATCGATGCGAAGACGCTACCGCAGGAGGTCCGGTTCGACGACCTCGGTGGCGTATCGCACACCAAGGGATGCTACGTTGGGCAAGAAACCGTTGCGCGAATCCACTTCCGAGGTCATGTCAACAAGCGGATCATGGGCCTTCGACCGGATACCGATCCGGATTTCTCCGAACCCAACATCACGCACGACGGTCATCCCGTTGGGCGAATAACCAGTGCAGCGTGGGTTGCGCCGCTCGAGACCTTTGTGGGCCTCTGCACGATTCGACGAGAGGTCGAGGCGGGCAGCCGCATTGTTGCGGGTGGGGCGCCGGCGCGCGTCGTTGACCTTCCGGTTGACGTCACCAATCTGGGGCACCAGAGAACCACACCACCTGTGTAAACCGTCCCGTTCTGCCATATTGAGCGTTCTGCACATGTTGCGGGAGGTACCGTGGGATTCCTCATCTTTGTCGCCCTGATCTTCATCGGCATCCCCATCGGAAAAGCAATTGCGGCACGAATCGCGGCAGGAACCAATTATGTCGACCCCCAAGCCATCCGAACGGCGCTGGAGGACATGGAGCATCGCCTGATCGCGACCGAGCAGCGTCTCGAAGACACACTGGAGCGGTTGAGCGAAAGCGAGGAACGACTCGACTTCACCGAACGGCTGTTGACCAGAATGGACTCGCAGAAGCAATTGAAACCGGGGAGTTGAACGGCCGCGGAATCTCCATCGACACCTTAGTGATGGACGGGCGCACACAGAGTACACAGAAACCCGGGCGCGCCTACGATCAGTTATCCGCGGTCGCCAAGTGTTCTTCTCCGGAATACACATTGAACGATTCACCGCGAGCGAACCCCACCAACAGCATGCCAAGCGAGGTAGCGAGCTCTACCGCCAGTGAAGAAGGCGCCGACACCCCCACCACGCCCTTGATCCCTGCCATCGCCGCCTTTTGAACGATCTCGAAACTTTGACGACCGGAGACGACGAGAAGCGATGGTGGAAGAGGCCACCGGTCTCGTGCCGTGGCACCAATAGCCTTGTCGACCGCGTTGTGGCGCCCCACGTCCTCTCGTACCGCCAGCACCTCTCCCGTGAGCCGTACAACCGCTGCGGCATGCAGCCCTCCAGTCTCGTCGAAGGTCGGCTGATGCTTCCGCAGTGCACCCGTCAAGGACCGCACGACCGAGCGGGCAACTGAGAACTCACCCGCGGGCGCAGCCAAGAGCCTGACTGCTTCTATTGACGCCTTGCCACACACGCCGCACGAACTCGATACGAACATGTTGCGCTGGAACTTGGAAGTATCCACGGAGACTCCCGGAACGAGAGACACCCGCACACGGGAGCCATCGAGTCGCTCGACGCGCTGAACTTCATTGGGCGACAGTAAGATGCCTTCAGTCAGGAGAAATCCCGTAACAAGCTCATCATCGTCGCCGGGGGTGCGCATCGTGACGGCGAGTGGCGCGTCCCCCAGTCGAATCTCCAGGGGATCTTCGGTTGCAACCGAATCCACACTCGTCTTGGCAACCGCTGCACCATGACGGCTGACCGACACCGAGCGGCTCTGATCTGACAACCAGGTACCTCTCCGTCTTCTGTGCTCGCGCACAGTGCACCGTGCACTGTATCAGACACTCTGCACTCCCCTAGGCTACCTCCGAAAACATCGACACACAAGCAGTGAGGTGGTGGGTGATAGGTGGTAGGTTGTGGCCCTTTCGAGTAACTTTTCGTCGCCATGACTGCGACGATCATAAGCGCTGCGGATCAAACGCTCATCGACGAGTGGAAAGACGAGGAGGCGCCCCTCCTTCCTCTGTTGCACGCCTTCCACGAGCGCGACGGATATCTTTCAGAGTCGGCACTTCGGGCGATCGCCAAGGGACTGAGAATCCCACTCGCCGACCTGTTTGGTACCATCACGTTCTACCATTTCTTCCGGCGAGAGCCGCCTGGAAAAAGCGGGGCGCGAGTGTGCACTGGCCCAGTTTGTTGTCTCGTGGGCGGCCGAGAAATTCTCGATCGACTGCAACCGGAGGGCGCTCGGCCGATGCCGTGTGCGGGTAGATGCGACGAGCCGGTTCCGGTAATCGAAGATGACCAGGTACGGGTCGGCCTCCGAGCGAGCGCGCTCGTGAGCCGCGCCTCGCCGCTTCCCCCCGTCAACCCGGGTAAACTCGAAGAATGCGTCTTTCGACACATTCGTAAGAAAGGGCGTGCAACGATTGAGGGGTACCGTGATTCGGGTGGTTATGATGGGTTGAGCCGCGCCGTGAACACGACGCGACCAGAGGACGTCCTAAGTGTGATTCAGGAGAGCAAGCTCGCCGGCCGTGGCGGAGCCGGCTTCCCGACTGGTGTCAAGTGGAAGTCTGTCGCGGAAGCACTGGGCGGGCCCAAGACAATCGTCTGTAACGCGGACGAAGGCGAACCGGGCTGCTTCAAGGACCGGGCGATTTTGGATCACGACCCGCACGCGGTGTTGGAGGGCATGATTGCGGCCGCGTACGCGACTGGGGCCACCCGTGGATTCATTTATCTGCGATACGAGTACCCCGAAACGCAAAAAACGCTCGAGCGGGCAATTCAAGAAGCCGAGGCTGCGGGATTCTTGGGTGACCGCGTACTCGGCCGCGACTTCACGTTCCGGCTGTATGTGCGACGGGGCGCAGGAGCCTACATCTGCGGTGAGGAGGGATCCCTCCTGAACAGTCTCGAGGGTAAGCACCCATTCCCGCGGAACCGCCCGCCGTATCCGGTAACGCACGGCTACGACAACCTCCCGACTGTCGTAAACAACGTCGAAACACTCGCCTCCGTCCCGCATATTCTCGCGCACGGCGCCGATTGGTATCGGGCGCTGGGCGTCGATCAACACGCCGGCACGAAGATCATTAGTTTGTCCGGTGACGTCCGGCGCCCGGGGAACTACGAAGTGCCGATCGGGTTTCCGCTCAGCACGCTACTCCACGAATGGGCGGGTGGCCCTGCCGACGGCCGCACCATTCAAGCCGTGACAATGGCCGGGCTGTCGGGCGGGTTCCTAGCGGGCGCCGACCTCGACGTAACGCTGGACGAGCCGTCCATACGGGACAAGGGAAGCATGCTCGGGGCAGGCGGGATCATGGTGTTCGATGACAGCCGTGACATGGTCGAGATGGCACACAACGCGATGGAGTTCTTTGCGCACGAGTCCTGTGGCAAGTGTTTCCCCTGTCGAATCGGCACGCAGCGCCTCACGGAACGTCTCGCCGGTACGGCAGGACCACGGGATGTTGGCGACTGGATCGACGAAGTGACGGACATCGGTCGCACGATGAAAGCCGTCAGCGCCTGCGGTCTGGGAATCGCGGCGCCCTTGGTCACCGACAGTCTGATGAGGTATTTCCCGGCTCAGGTGGAAAGGCACGTGGTGGGAAGTGAGTAGTACGTTGTGATTAGAGGGTAGCGAGGGGGGTGTGGTGAATAGTGAGTCGTGCGCGGTCAGCAGTGAGCGGTGGGTGTTATGTGGTCAGCGGGCGAACTGAACCGGTCGGGACGTACCGCGCACCTCGTATTTCTCACTACTCACGACTCGCCGCCTAATAGGGCATCTCGTGATCGTCCAGCCCCATGTGGTGCCCTAGCTCGTGAATGACCGTGCGGCGGATCTCCCGTTCGATCTCACGCCGAGTGCCAAAGCTCCGCAACAGCGGTTTTCGGAAGATGAGTATCCTGTCTGGTAGCCCAGTATAACCCTCCCCGCGCTCTGTGAGCGGCAACCCCTCATACAGTCCAAACAGTTCGGATTCGTGATCGTCGAGCACATCCGACAGTTGGGCTGGCGTCGGTTCGTCTTCGACCACGATGGCCACATTTTCCAGTGCGTACTGGAATTGGTCCGGAAGACCCTCGATCGCTGATCGGACGACGTTGTCGAAATCCTTCTCGTCAAACACCACTCACCGCTTTCATCTTCCTTCCACCGGTCGCGTCTCACCACGTAGCGCGGCAATGGCGTCGCGGGCGCGCTGCACAAGCGGCTGCACCGCCTCGTCCCCTCTTTCCCAAGCGGCGATGAATCGTTCGTAGAACTCGATGGCTTGGTCGGTGGCACCCAGCTGTTGGGATAAGGCCGCCCGTTCCGCAAACGAGCGGACGTGCAGACCCGGATGCTCGGCGCGCAGGTCAGCTGCATCGAGATACCCGTAAACCTCGATTGCCTCTTCGTAGTCACCTAACCTCGCTAACAGGTCGGCCCAGAGAAAAGCGCGGCCCGCACCGGGTTCACCCATGAACTCCAGGTCGTCGGCATTCCGGACATGACGGTCCACGCGCAGCCGGGCCCGGGCGCTGTCGCCCCGGGCCAGCGCCAAATAGGCATCGGCGACCCGCCACGTCCTCGTGCCAGTGGTGTCGATTGCCTGGAGAAGGCGAACCAGCAGCGTGGTGTCACGCGAGCTGAGCTGTGCACCGATCACCATCCCCGCCGTGTACGCAATGGCCCGCTCTCGGGAAGAGCTGTCACGGGCAAATACCACGTCGAGCGTGTCCAGCCACGCCGCCGCCTCACGGTTGACGCTCTGGGAATCGAGATCCAGCTCGACGATCGTTGCAAACCTGATCATGCGAACCAGGAGCTGAAGCGGGTATTGGACGCCGCCTGGACCGACCGTAGTCGCTTGACCGGCACCGGCCGCAGCCCCCGCGATGATGGCGCCAACCGACTCCGCGAACTCAGCGAGCTTCGTAACCCGTGCACCGCCCATGAGCGCTGCGAACGCGGGCTCCGGCCCATCGCTACCGCTCAATAGGAACTGCATCGACCCCTGAAAGTCTTCCAGGGCGGCCGTCATCGTGTCTGCAGCTCCGGCGTAGTTGCCCTCGTGCAACAGCAGCTGGGCCTCCCAGATGCGGGCCGCTGTGGGTGGGTTGCTTTCTCGAAGCGCCGCAATGTGCCTCCTCGCCTCGCTCAGTAGCTCCCGCTCGACCAGCAGCTCGAGCAAAAAGAATCTCGGACGCGGCGATCCCGGCGTTGCATCTACCCATGCCCGTGCCGTTTCGAGCCGCGCGTCGCTTGCCTCCTGCCGGAGTTGTTCCAACCGAGCTTGGCCAAACTGCTCTGCCAATTCTTCCCTGCTCGCGTAGACCGCCGAGTCCGCGAGGCAAACCCAAGGGGCGTTCGCGGAACAATTGCCCAACGCATCCAGCGTGTGTCGATAAGCCAGCGTGTAGCGCGGGTTCAGGGAGAGGACCCGTTGAAACACCCGGAGCGCAGTGCCGATGTTACCCAACGAGTCGTGATGTGGGAACTGGCGTGGATTATCATGAAAATGCGCCTCGCCCAGTTGATACCACGCTTCGACGTCGCTCGAGTCGCGCTCGATGAGCTGGCGCGCCAGGTCCCGCGCCCTCACCAAGTCGCCGTTCTCATAAGCCGCGTAGTACTGCACGAGCGTCCGGAGCCGAGGCGGGAGAGACGCGCTGTAAGCCTGCGCTCGCGCCACCCAGCGGCCGCGCTGTATCTCGCTTCCGTCGATTCCGGCCCAACCCTCGACGTTGCGCAGGCCGATGTAGGCCAGTGCGAACGTCGAATCCAGTTGTACCGCCCGCTGGAACGACGACCGCGATGAATCGATGTCAAACCGTTGAAGCGCTTCGACGCCGGCAAGATACGACCGATAGGCCTCGAGCGAATGCGTTGTCTGCGAGACCAGCTCCGGACGTTCTCCCGGCGGCGCCCCACTCACCTGGAGAAGACGCGCCGCCAGCGTGTCGAACACCGGTCTCGGATCTGCTTCGAACCCGGCGCGCACGATCTCCGTGGCGATTCGCTCACCTGTCCGGGTATCGTGCACTTTTGCCTCGATGGCCAGTGAATCTCCGTCGCGTCTGATGTCACCCAACACCAGCGTCCCGACACGCGCCTCCCGGGCCATGTTTTGAGCGGCATCGAAGTCAATGTCCGCGGGACGTTCCACACCTCGGCGCCTGAGCAGCGACCCGGTCCGCTCGTCATCGTACACCCGAATGTCCTCCCAGTGTGCGACTGCAAGCCCAAGCAGGTTCATCGAGGCTTCCTGCAAGTAGTCACGTCCGGGATCGCCAGTCTTGTTCTCGAACGGGAAGATCACCAGACTTTTTCGCGGGTCGCCGTCGACACGCCATCCACGTGGCCAGAGGGCAAACCCGGCGATCGCGAGCAGAACGACCGTTGCGCCCGCCACGGCCATGAGACGCGTAGACCGTTGCGGAACGGCAATCGGACTGGCTGACGTGCGAAGCGCGACCTCCAAGTCTCCGGCCCTTTGGTATCGATGGCCCGGCTCCTTGGCCATCGCCTTCTCGATGACTGCTTGTAACCCTCGGGTGTCGTCTTGGAGTTTCGGGATTGCGCCTGAAATGCTCTGCGCAACGATCGATTGCGGGGTCTTACCTTGAAACGGCGGTTCACCCGCCAGCATTTCATAGAGCACGCAACCCAACGCATACACATCCACCCGACCGTCTATCTCGGAGTCGCCCAACGCTTGCTCCGGCGCCATGTATTCGGGGGTCCCGATGGCCATCCCTACCTGTGTCAAGCCTTCGCCGGCAGACGCACTGAGCGCACGGGCAATTCCGAAATCTGCCACCTGTGCGTGACCCTGAGACAGCAGAATGTTGGCCGGTTTGATGTCTCTGTGGATGATGCCTTCAGTGTGCGCGTAGTCGAGTGCACCGGCCACTTCTCGTGTTATCTGCAGTGCATCGTCCGCATCGAAAGCCCCTTGACGCCGAATCCGGTCTCGCAGGGACTCGCCCGCGACGTAGGGCATGACGTAGTAGAGCAGTCCGTCTGCTTCACCCGAGTCGTACACGGGCAGGATGTTGGGATGCTGTAACTTGGCAGCAATCTCTATCTCGCGAAGAAACCGCTCATGACCCACCGATGCTGCAAGGTCCGGCAGCAACACCTTGATCGCTACCGACCGATCGTGTTTCACATCCCGTGCGAGATACACGACGGCCATCCCGCCCTGCCCAACGTCGCGGTCGACCTCATATCGATCGCGTAGTGACGCTCTCAGTCTCTCCAGTAAGTCGGCCATTGATCCACAGTGAGAAACGGAACCGGGAACAAAAAGTTTCTGCCACTGCCCGCCCGTCGCGCCAAAGATCTCTTGTCACGCAAGCTCACACAAGCGTGACCACCCACGACCTACCACCGACGACCTACAACCCAAGACCTACCACCTAACGCCTAACCCCTGACCCCTAAGCCCCCCACCTCTTTACCGCCCTCTGCATCCCGGATAGCTTCCAGGTAACCCGGTTTACGAGGACCACAAGCTCGATGATCCTGACTGCGACCGACGTTAAGACCCAACAGATGACTCTGGATGGCGTCGAGGTGGCGTTCACCGACGGCGAGACGATCTACGAGGTCGCCACACGGCTGTCGAAGGACATCCCCACCCTCTGTTACGACCATCGTCTGGAGCCGTTCGGCGGATGCCGACTGTGTGTCGTGCAGGTCCAGGGTCAGCGTGCGCCGGTCGCATCGTGTACCATGAAGGCGGCGCCGGGAATGGTGGTCGACACCAGCACTCCACAGGTCGATGCGCACCGCAAGACGCTGCTCGAGTTGGTGGCTTCGGAAAACCGGGAACTCACAGTCGATCCGCTGAGCGGATACGCATCGCAGGAGTTGGCGAACCTCGTCGAGCGCTACGGAGCGCGGACCGATCGGTTCAAGGGACGGCAATCCGGGCGTTCCCGTACGGACGATGACAATCCGTTCATCCTGCGGGATTACGATCTCTGCATCTCATGTTACCGCTGCGTTCGCGTGTGTGCCGAGCAAGAAGGCGATTACGCGATTAGCGTGATGAACCGAGGGTTTGATACGCAAATCACGGTCGAATTCGAGGGACTCCTCAAGGATTCGGCGTGTACGTTCTGCGGGCAGTGTGTGCAAACCTGTCCCACTGGCGCACTGGCGGATAAGAAGGCGCTGCGCGGCGCCAAACTTCCGGGCCCGATCGAGAAGACACGCACGATCTGCCCGTATTGTGGAGTCGGTTGCTCGGTCGACATCCTGACCAAGGGGAAGAGCATGGTCGGGATTCAACCCGCTATGGACGGACCAGCCAACCAAGGCGCCCTCTGCGTCAAGGGCCAGTTTGCGTACGATTTCGTCCAGCATCCCGATCGATTGCAGACACCGTACGTGCGTGGAGAGAGCGGCGAACTCGAGCCCACTGATTGGGACACCGCACTCGACCGGGCGGCACAGGGCTTCAGGAAAGTCCTCGAACAGTATGGGAGACACAGTGTCTATGGCGTCGCCTCCGGCCGCGCGCCGTGTGAAGCTGCATACAGCATGCAGAAATTCATACGCGCCGGATTCGGGACGAACTACATAGACAACTGTAGCCGGGCCTGACACTCCCCCACGGTTGCCGGTCTGGCAGCCACGATCGGACGCGGCGCCATGTCGAACCCACTGGCCGACATGGACAAGCCGGACGTCATCTTCTGTATCGGCACCAACATGACCGAATGCCACCCCGTGGCGGCAACGCGCATGAAGCAGGCGCTGGCCCGGGGAGCCAAGATGATCGTCGCCGACCCCAGACACATTGGCCTAGCGGACATGGCCGATGTGTATCTTCCAATCCGGGTGGGCTCCGATGTCGCGTTGTTGCTCGGCATGGCCCACGTGATCGCACGCGAAGGCCTGGTCAATCCAGGCTTCATGAACGATCGGACAGTCGAAGGCGAGAAATTCCTGGAGCACGTGAAGAATTTCCCACCTGATTGGGCGGAAGGGATTACCGGCGTACCTGCAGCGGACATCGAGCAGGCGGCACTCTTGTACGGGACCGCCGACCGCGGCGCGATCTACTACACCCTGGGGATTACCGAACACATCTGCGGCGTGGACAACGTACAGAGCCTGTGCAATCTCGCGCTCATGACGGGCAACATCGGGCGAGAAGGGACGGGCATCAATCCTATGCGCGGGCAAAACAACATTCAAGGCGCCGGCGACAGCGGGGCGCTCCCGAATAACTACCCGGGGTTCCAACCCGTTACCGATCCGAAGAACCAGGAGAAGTTTGCGAAGGCGTGGGGCAGAGAGGTGGACCTGGAGAGGGGCATCACCAAGGTACGGGCGCTCGAGCAGTGCGGCGATCAAATCCACGCGATGATCATCAACGGCGAAAACACGGTCGTGTCGGACCCGGATCGGAAACATTGCCAGCATGCGCTGGAGAGCCTCGACCATCTGGTGGTGATCGACATCTTTATGACCGAGACCGCACTGTTGGCAGACATCGTCTTGCCGGCGACATCGTGGGGCGAGACCGACGGAACCTGCACGAACACGGAGCGTCGCGTCCAGCGACTTCGCAAAGCCGTTGATCCCCCCGGACACGCGATGCCCGACTGGTGGATCGTCGGTCAAATCGCGCAGCGCATGGGGATCAAGGGTCTCGATTGGAAAGAGGCCAAAGACGTCTTCAACGAACTGTGCAGTCTTTCGGCGACGTACGCCGGTCTCGACTGGGACCTTGTGGAACACGGCGAATACCAGTGGCCCGTCCCCGAACGCGGACATCCAGGAACACCGCGACTCCACGAGGACGGGTTCGTCAACGGTCGCGGCATCTTCAAGCTCGTGAACTACCGCGATCCAGCCGAAACGATCAACGATGAGTTTCCCGTATGGCTGACGACTGGACGCCGACTCGCGTCATATCACACTCGCACGCAAACAGGCCGGGCAGCCGGCGTGGACTATCTGCTCTCGGAAGAGACGCTCGAAGTGCACCCTGACGACGTGCGCGACTGGGGATTGCAGGACGGAGGCTACTGTCAGCTTTCGAGCCCGCGTGGCTCGATTCAAATCAAGGTCAGAGCCACCAGACGCTCACCCCGTGGTACCGTGTTCGCAAGTTTTAGCTTCAGCGACGTCCCAGTTAACGTGCTGACGGGGTCAGGCTACGATCCGATTACGGACACGGCCGAGCTCAAAGTCACTATCGTGAATGTCAAACCGTGCAGCACAGGGGTGAAGGCTGCCAGTCGGTGACGAACGAAAGCTGAGAGGTGTAGCGACGGCTGCTCCGCGGAGCAGCCGTTTTGGTTTTGGCTCCGCTGGTCACCCACCGGTCAGCAGCCCATGTTCGACACTCGCAAGACAGGGCATCATTTGGAATCTCCGGTTGGGGATCATCATTGATCTCAAGTGAGTTCATGCTGATGCATATCACCCGCTACAGCAACGCCCAGCACTTTCTCCGTCGTGCCGAGCCGTGGCTGCTCGAACGAGAGGCAGAACACAACCTGCTCCTTGGCATCGCTCGCCAGTTGGCGGCCGGCGAATCACCTTTCGAAGACCCGACTTATCTCGCCACGGTTGACGACGACGGCGAAATCTTCGGATGCGCGTTTCGCACGCCACCGCGCAAGTTCGGCATCACTGAGCTCCCAATCTCCGCGGTTCCGTTGCTCGTCGAGGACGTCGCTCAGATGTACCCGAGCCTTCCGGCCGTGCTCGGCCCGGAACCCCCGGCCTTGGAGTTTGGCAAGCAGTGGACGGCGTCTGTCGGCGGATCGTACACAGTCGGCATGCGCCAACGCATCCACGTCTTAACGGAAGTCGTGAAACCTGTCCGACCAACACCGGGTTGCTTGCGGCTCGCCATCGAGCCCGACATTCCTTTGCTGGCAACGTGGACGGGGGACTTCATACGCGAAGCGCACCTGCCCGAAGAGAATCGGGAAGCTCGGACGAGTGAACTCGTCCGCAGTCGGTCGTTCTATCTCTGGGACGATACCGAGCCCCGCACGATGGTAGCGGCGACGGGCCCGACGCCCAACGGGATTCGCATCGGCTATGTGTACACACCGCCAGCATTCAGAGGACGAGGATATGCCAGCGCTGCGGTGGCTTCGCTCAGCCAAAGGCTCCTCGATGCGGGCCGCCGATTCTGTTTCTTGTATACGGACCTCGCCAACCCAACCTCGAACGCAATCTACCAGCGTATAGGATACGTTCCAGTTCGAGACGTCGTCGATGTTGTGTTTTCCAAGCAGTAAGCCATGGGGCCCATAGCAGTCGGTCTCCGAACCGCCATATACATGGCCGGTTTCATCTTTTTCTTTGGGTGGCTCGCCCTGGGTGTCCGCCAGTTCGACTCGCGTTTTAGCGTCGATCTTCCGTTGCTTGCGCGTCCACTTGGAGCAGCCGTAATGGTACTGGGCGGCGTATTGGTGCTCCTGTGCGGCGGTTTGTTTACGACAATTGGGCACGGGACCCCAGCGGTATTCGATCCCCCAACCCAGTTCGTGGTCCGGGGCCCATACCGTTGGGTGAGGAATCCAATGTATATCGGCGGCTTGGTATTGCTGACCGGGTTCGGTCTCTGGCATCGATCGCTCTCGATCCTCGTGATGGCTCTGGTGTGTGCGATGGCACTCCACCTGTTTGTCGTATTGCTCGAGGAACCGGGACTCGAGCGCCGGTTTGGTGACCAATACAACACGTACAAGCAGCGGGTATTTCGCTGGGTGCCTAAACGGCCAAGGAACGGCTGATAGGCAATGCCAACGCTCCTCCGCACGCTCCTGCTGTGCTTTATCGGCACATCGCTGGTTTCCTGCGATTCCAAATCTTCGCGTCCGGCCGCCGGCGACCTCGACTTCTCCGTGGTATCCCCGCACCGGGCGGAAGGCGCCGCACTGATCGAGCTACGGGGCCCGGGTATGGGTCCCGTCACACCCCTCGACACAAGACTCTTCGTGCATGACATCGGTAACCGTGTTCGCGTGTTGGTCTTGCGCACGGATCCAGGGACGCTCTCGTTTCGAGTGACCGTGAATGATGTCAACAACCCGCCTTCCGCGATGCTCCTGGAGGTAGCTGCCGGCGACAATACATTGCGGGAGGATCTAGCCGGGTATCGGGTCGAGTACGTCATAGTGGCGATGCCGTGAACCTCCCCCTGCTGCTAATGTGTGGCGTGAGCGCACTTGGCTCATGCGCGTTTGCCAATACGCTCGTCGCTCAGGACATCGAGATGACTTCACGGATGACGGGCTATACTCTCCCGAGTCGATACTACGACCAGGTTCGCCGGCAACCCGCTTTTTTCGAGATCGATCGCGGCTGGATCGCAAAAGCGAGAGCCGCCGCAGGAAACCGAGATGCGGTCACCGGCACGCTCCCGATCGTGGTCGTACAGGCGTTGTTTGCCGATTCGGACGACCCGGGGTTTACCCCGGAGGAGATACACCAGTCGTTGTTCTCGGGACCAAGCGACAACGGCACCGTCGCCGACTACTACAGCGAGGTATCGGGTGGCGTATTCACTGTGGGCGGACAAGTCCTTCCATGGACCCGGACGGAATTGACCCTGTCACAGACGGTCGGTTCGTCCTTCGGTCTGGGGGAAGATGCGCGAACCGGTGACTTTCTCGTACAGGCGTTGAGCGCCGTCGACAGCACAGTCGATTTCGGTCTGTTTGACAACGACGGAGCGGACGGCGTGCCAAACAGCGGTGATGATGATGGCTTTGTCGACGCGATCGCGTTTCAGTTCAGCGAAATTTCGGCGTCGTGCGGCGGGCCCGCTATTTGGCCCCACCGGAGCCGCATTTCCAATTGGGTAGGCGCCCCATTCACGAGCAACGACGGTCGGCCCGCAGGCGACTCCGTGATGGTCAACAGCTACATCATCCAGAGCACCGTAACCTGCGACGGTGGTGGGTTAGCCACTGCCTCCACCATTGCGCACGAGCTGGGACACGTGCTGGGCTTGCCGGATCTCTACGATCGGAGCTTGGGACTCCTTCCGGAGCAGCGGAAATGGGTTGTTGGCTGTTGGTCCCTCATGGCCGCCGGCGGCTGGGGTTGCGGGACAGTCGATCGTAACGAGTGGAAACGGCCGACACACATCGGGGCGTGGGAAAAGACCCGGCTCGGGTGGGTCAGCGAGCGCGTGTTGGACCACGAGCCATTTGGAGAACACCTGCTCGAGCCGGTGCTCACTTCAGCGACGGTGCTCCGCATCCCGCTCACGGCGACCCAGTCGTTTCTCGTGGAACATCGAACACAGGCGGGGTTCGATCGGGACCTCCCCGCATCTGGGGTTCTCATCTATCACATCGACGACGATCCAGTCCCTGCGGAGTGTCCAACCTGCCCCCGAACGTATCGTGTCGCGCTGGAAGAGGCCGACGGTAACGGATCGCTCGTGCGTACTCAAACCGAGGGCGGCAACCGTGGTGAAGCGGGCGATGCTTGGGGCGTCTTCCAGCCCGGAACCTTCTCGAATGTTACGTCCCCGTCCAGTCGAACGAACGACGGCGCACCGACCCCCGTGACGTTCCATGACATCCGCCTGGATGGCACTGTTGCGCGGATCTTTGTTTCCACCGCCACGCTGGTGGCCGACCGCCTGCTCCAGGGCTTCCTGGGGTCCTCCGCCGCACCCCTGTCAGACGAAGAGCAGCGGAATTTAGATCGTGCAGGAAACGCGAATGGGCGCTATGACATCGGCGACCTCAGAACATACCTGCAGCACAATCCTACCGTTGGTGATGTCAGCGCGCTTTCGACCGCCAAGAAGTAGACCAATCAGCAAACAGGCTGCAGAGAGAGCCTCCGTGTCACAGCGGCCGGACGTGTCGGATCTCATGTAATTCGACATGTTCATGCGAGCTTCACCCTCCGTTACTGCACCACTCGACACGTTTCGTGGTGTACCACTGCCGTTTCGGGGAGGAGGCCGCTTGCTTCAGACAACGCTGCTGTACGCCGGCTCGGCGCTCGCAGCATTCTGGGGCGTCATGCATATCGTCAAGACAGGTCCGGTCGTCGCCGGGTTTGAGCCGCTCTCCTGCGACAACCGCCGAATCCTCACAATGGAGTGGATCCTGGAGGGTGTTACACTCTGCTTCATCGCCGTCTTAGTAACCGTCGTCACCTGGTTCGCGGGTGCTCGAGATCCCGTAGCAATCCTCGTCTACCGGGGTTCGGCCTTGTTGCTCCTGGTGATGGCGGCAGTGAGTCTGTTTACCGGGTTCCGCACGTCACAGCTTCCCTACAAACTGTGTCCGCCAATCTTCGCTACGTGCGCACTGCTGTTTCTCCTTGGCAGTACGGGTAACGCCTATTGAGTATGAGTGCCGGGAAGTCGGCCACGGGACAAGCAAAGCATGCACGAGCTGTCTTTCGTCTCACAATCGGCGAAATACGACTTGCGCATCATGACGGGGGTGTACACCTCACCCTAGCCGTGTGGCAAAACCGAGTGTTAGCCGGGGGGAGGCGATGATGGTCAACGTTCCTGGTCCTGTTGCCGACTTCCTCGCAGGACAACGAATTGCCGTGGCAGGAGTGTCACGGAGCCAACATCAAGCGGCAAACGCGGTCTACCGGAAGCTCAAGCAATGCGGAAAGGAGGTCTTTCCCATCAACCCATGTGCTTCAGAAGCGGAGGGCGACCCATGTTTCCCGGATGTTGCCTCGCTCCCGACGACCGTAGATGGCGTGGTGATCGCGACTCATCCGGCGGTTGCGAGCGACGTCGTGCGCCAGTGCAGCGAATGCGGTGTTCCGCGCGTATGGTTCCACCGCTCTTTCGGCCTGGGTAGCGTATCCGATGAAGCCGTGCGCCAATGCCATGACCTGAACATCGAATGCATCGTGGGTGGATGCCCGCTGATGTTTTGCGAACCCGTTGACATTGGGCATAGATGCATACGATGGTGGCTGCAACGGAGAGGAAAGGTACCAATATGAGCGAGGCAATGTCATCGATTGTTCTCTTGATCGGCCTCGTCATCGCGGCCATCGGGCTGGCCGGCGTGGCGTCGCCGAATTCCGCGATCAGGAAGATTCAGTCCTGGTCACGCGGCAGCAGATTCGCCTACGCCGTTGGCATTCGGCTGCTTCTCGGGGTCGTATTGATCGTTGCGGCGCCGAGCACCCGATTCCCGAAGGTCGTCCTCGCGCTCGGGATCATTGCGGTCGGTGCCGCCCTGGCACTCCTGCTCGTAGGCAAGGACCGGCTGGATTCGCTCATGCAGTGGTGGTTCAACCGGTCACACGTGACGCAGCGGCTGTCGTTTTTCGTGGCAGGCGTCTTCGGCGTGTTCCTCATCTACTGCGCGACATAGA
>JBFHWR010000026.1:0-19055 GCA_041599395.1 Gemmatimonadales bacterium
CATCAGGTTGCCGGCAAGAAGCTCGCGCTGGTCCCCATTCTCCGCGCCGGACTGGGGATGGTGGACGGCATCACCGAACTGGTTCCCAGCGCGCGCATCGGGCACATCGGCCTCTACCGCGACCACAGCACACTGGAGCCGGTCGACTACTACTTCAAGACGCCCAAGAACGAAGAAGACCGCATTTTCTTCGTACTCGACCCGATGCTGGCAACAGGCGGATCCGCGGTCGAAGCCGTGGCCGCGCTCAAACGCTCCGGCGCAAAAGAGATTCGATTCCTCTGCCTGGTGGCCGCGCCTGAAGGGGTGCAGCGGATGGAAGAGGCGCACCCCGATGTACCCGTGTACACCGCGGCGCTGGATCGGGAGCTGAACGCGGAAGGGTACATCCTGCCGGGCTTGGGGGACGCGGGAGATCGGTTGTTTGGGACCAGATGATCGGCGAGTGGAGAGTGGAAATTGGAGATTGGAGATTGGCGATTTGATCGATCGTAACGGCTCCCGGCTCCCGACTCCCGCCAGTTGTACCTTGAACCCTGCCCTGTGCACCGTGTACCGTGCACCTCTTCTCCGCTCCCGGCTCCCGCAGATTTTACCCTATACCCTGCACTGTGAACCGTGTACCGTACCCTGCACCGTGCACCGTGCACCGCGTACCGCGCACTTTTCCCCGGCTCCCGTCAATGAAGCCACTCAAATCCAAGACAGTCTACGACGGCCGCATCATCAAGGTCAGCCTCGACACCGTGCTGGCCCCCGATTCGTCTGAAATCCAACTGGAGATGGTCCGCCACGCCGGAGCCGCGGCGGTGGTGCCGCTCCTCTCGGATCCGACCGCCCGCGAGCCGAGCGTCTTGCTCATCAAACAGTTCCGCTACGCCACGAGCGGGACGATCTGGGAAATCCCCGCCGGAGTGCTCGAGCCCGGCGAGAACCCCATCGACTGCGCCCGGCGGGAACTGACCGAGGAAACAGGCGCGACCGCGGAGGACATCGTTCACCTCACTACCATCTATACCACACCCGGCTTCACCGACGAGCAGATCCACCTCTTTGTCGCCACCGGGATCTCCGTGGGCGAAACCAACCACGAGCACGATGAGTTTATTGAGGTAGAGGCGAGGCCGCTTTCGCGGGTCCTCGAGATGATCCAAGCCGGCGAAATCGTCGATGGAAAGACCATCGTCGCGCTGCTCTACATGGCCGGATTCTGGCTCAATATGTAGCCAGAAGGCGTCTCTGGCTGTAGCCAGAGGCGTCTCCAATCGGGTACACCAGGCCGCCAAATCGGCTCACCAATCGTTTCGGCAACAGCCAGACGCCGCGGTGACGCGCCGCTGTAACAAAATGTAGATCAAGGCTTTACGTAGAATTCGCGCGATCGAGACGGGACCGGGGTACGCTTTGTGCAAAACTTCCGCCCACGAGTCACAACACAACGTTCTGGAGGTGTGGACCAGGGACCTTTTTTGTCCGAAACAGGGTTTCGGTCCGAACCGGGCCGCGACCAGGAGCAAACGATGACAGCAGTGGCGCAGACAAAACGGCAGCACCCCCTCGCCCAGGCCAGGCAACGTCGCCCGTTCGATGACGTGGACGACTCCGGTGTGGTCGCCGCGTATCTCGCCGGGAAAACCACGGCGTTCACCGAGCTGGTCGAGCGGTATGAAAAGCGCTTGCTCAACTTCGTGTACCGCACCATTGGCGACCGGGAACGGGGCGAAGACCTCGTGCAGGAGGTTTTCATCCGCGTGCACCGGCATCTGCACCGGTTCGACCAGTCGAAAAAATTCTCGACCTGGATCTACACGATTGCGTCGAACCTCGCGAAGAATGAGCTACGTAACCGGAGCCGGAACCCTCTGGTGTTGTTCCAGACCATCAAGAAGAATTGGGACGCGGACCACCGGCCGCTGCAGTTCGAGGATCGCCACAACCGTCCGGACGATCTCTTCCGGAAACGGGACCTGCGGGCCCAGGTGGAGTGGGCGGTCAGTCAGCTCCCCGAGCACCACCGGGTGGTCTTTGTGCTGCGGGAGCTGGAGGGAAAGACCTACGAAGAGATCGCCGAGATCACAGACTGTAATCTGGGAACCGTCAAGAGCCGCCTGAACCGCGCGCGAAACCGGTTCGCGCAGCTCATCGAACCCCTGCTCGACTAGGGCTCAGGGCCCAGTCGCCATCTCCCGGCCGGCACGCGCCCGGCCGGGACAGGGGGAACCCGCCCGCGTGGCGCGGGAACTTCCTTTCGCAGCGCAGGTAGTATGGCCAAGTCACATGGCTATGCGCTGCTCGGAATTTCTCGAACTCTACTCCGACTACCGAGACGGTCTCATCGACGACGAAGAGACCGAGGCTCGAATTCTCCTCCATCTCGAAGACTGTCTCCGCTGTATGGGATACGATGCCCTGGTGGCCCGGGGCGTCATCGCGCTGAGAGCAACGAGCGACGTGCAACCGTCCCGGCGGCTCAGAAGGTCGCTCACCCAGCGCTTCGCGGTGGTGGCTCCGGCGGCGGACGAGCAGCACGTGCGTTCAACGCCGGCCGGGGTCATGGCCGGTCTCATGGTGGCCGGGGTGTTGATGCTGTTTGGCTGGGCAGGGGATACGATTCTGGAGCGATCGCCGGAACGCGCCGACGCCCCAGATCCGAGACCGGCCAGATCGGTGGTCGTCGTGGCCAACCCCGGTGTCCCATTTGTGAGCTTCAGGGACTTGAGCCTTCCCGCGTTCTCCGAATCAGCCGTGGTCCGGCAACGACCAATCTCCTTCGGCACCTGGGTCAATCTCTCCCGCTGATTACCAGGCGACACACTTTCTAACCCCCATACGGCTCGGTAACTTCCGCCTTATATGGCGGCACAGTCATTCGAGAAGGCCTATCGTGCCCTGAAGAAGGGGGACGTCGCTCCCGTCTATTACCTCACCGGGGTCGAAGACGTTCTGAAGGACGAGTTTATCACCTTCGTCATCGACGAGACGCTGGATCCCGAGAGCCGTGACTTCAACCTCGACGTTCGCTCGGCCTCCGACCTCTCGGGAGAGAGCTTGCATGCCCTGATTGAAACCCCGCCGATGTTGGCTGAGCGCCGCGTGGTCGTCGTGAAGAACTTGGAACAATGGCGTCGCAATGCCAAAGTCTGGCAGGTGCTCGACCGGTACTTGGAGCATCCATCGAGCACCACCGTGCTGATCATGACTCATGGTTCCGGCGAGCAACCGCGCAAGGCGGTGGCGGCACACTCAGAGCACGTTGTCTTCGATCCACTGAACCCCGACCGTCTCATTCGATGGGTGAGAAGGCGGGCAAAATTGGCAGGCTTCGAGTTTGCGGATGACGCTGCGCGGCATCTGCTCGCCGCCGTCGACACCGACCTGGCTGCGCTCCGCATGGAGATCGACAAGCTTGCTTCTGCGGCGCCCGACGGCGTTGTGGACCTCGCACTCACGTCGGATCTCGTGGGCGTTCGCCGCGGAGAGACGCTGCACGATTGGGTCGACGCGCTGGTGCTGCGCGAAACAACCGGAGCGATTTCCATGCTCGACACCGTGCTGGGCGGCGCCGGGGTCACCGGCGTTCGCATGGTGAGCGCCCTGGGAACCGCCTTGATCGGCATCCGCATCGCGCGTGAACAGCTCGACCGGGGCGGGAACGAACGCCAGGCCAGAGATGCCATCTTCGCGGCCCTTCGCGCCGCGCGGCCGCACGGTGTGCGTAGTTGGAAAGACGAAGCCACGCTCTGGACCCGCGCCGCCGGTAGCTGGACTGCTCGAGAACTGACCCGGGGCATCCGGGCCGCCTACGAGTGCGATCGCGCGCTCAAGTCGACCACGGTGAGCACGGAATCCGGCACGCTGGCGTCTCTTGCCATGGATATGGCTCAGCTCGAGGCCGCTGCATGAAACGCCTGACCCTCACGTTGCTCATCGCCGCATGTGCGGCCGCTCCGGCTGCCGCGCAGCCGCCCACGCCCGCGCCCATGTCCCCTCAGGATTCGCTGCTTGCGGAGGCGATACGACTCATTACCGAAGGGCAGGGCGATTCGGCGCGGGCGCTGGTCCGACAGCGGTTGGCCGCGACGTCCACGTTCGACTCGCTCTATCCTTCAATGCTGTTTGCGGCGGGTGTCGTGGCCGCCGATACGGGAACGGCACTCAACTACTTTCGACGCGTCAGCATCGAGTATTCCCAATCCGAGTGGGCGGATGACGCGCTCTTGCGGCTCGCCCAGTTGAACTACGCTGCGGGACAGTACCCGGCGGCGCTCCGTTCGAGTCAGAGCATTCTGCTGGACTATCCGTTCAGCGACGTGATAGGGGAAGCGAGATACTGGACCGGGAGAATCGAACTCGCCATGGGCGGTTTTGCCGATGCGTGTTCGCATTTTCGGGCCGTGGTCGAATCGGGTAACGAGAACGTCGAGCTGGTGAACCGGGCGCAGTACCATCTTTCACGTTGCACGGCCGCGGAGACGGCTGCGACCCCGTCCGGAGATTCGGCGGCCGCTCGGGGGCAGCCGGCGCGTACGCCGGACCGCGCGAGCCGGGTGTTTGCGGTGCAGGTCGCTGCCGTGCGCGATGTGGCTTCTGCCGACGGGATGATGCGGTCCCTCAACGCGCAGGGCTACACACCACACGTCATGCGCGACACCGACGGCCTCCTCAAGATTCGGGTTGGCCGCTTTACCACCAGGGACGAGGCTCAACAACTGGCCGACCAGCTCAGGCGCTTGCTTGGCGGCCGACCGTTTGTCGTAGAAGAAACATGAGCGCCCGCCGTGGCCGTCCCGCTGCCGAGACTCCGCTGATGCAGCAATACCGGAGCATCAAGGCGCGGCACGCCGACGCCATTCTGTTTTTCCGCATGGGCGACTTTTACGAGATGTTCTACGAGGACGCCGAGGTGGGCGCGCGGGAACTTGGGCTGACGCTCACGAGCCGCAACAACGGCGGTGCCGCCGAAGTACCCCTCGCCGGTGTGCCGGTCAAGGCCGTCACCGAGTACCTGCGACAGTTGGTGGAGCGCGGGCATCGTGTCGCAATCTGCGAGCAGGTCGAGGATCCCAAGCAAGCGAAAGGCGTGGTGCGCCGCGAAGTAGTGGAAACGGTGACACCGGGGGCGGTCCTGGCGCACGACTGGCTCGAGGGCGGACGCAACAACTTCCTGGTCGCCCTCGCACCCGGCGACGTCGTCGGGCTCGCCGCGCTCGATCTCTCCACGGGAGAGTTTGTGATCGAGTGCGTGCGTGGCATGGATCTGGAAGCCGTCCTCAATCGATACGATCCGCGCGAGGTGGTTGTCCCGGAAGGATCCGAGGGCGCGGTCGCCAAGCCAGGCGTCATGATCACGACTCGTGACCGGTCGGATTTCGATTCCGGGCCGGCGGAAGAGTGCCTGCAACGTCACTTCAAGCTGCACACGTTGGATGGCCTGGGCATCGAGCCGGATGACGGCCCAGCGGTGCGGGCTGCAGGCGCAGTGCTCGCTTACGCGAAGGAGCTGCAACCGTCCGGCCTTCCGCAGATTGCGCGCCCGCTCATCCGGCGGTCTGATGCGACGGTTCCGCTCGACGAAATGACCCGCCGCAACCTCGAGCTGACGGAGCCGCTCCGCTCCGATCAATCGAGCAACACGCTGCTCACCGTTCTGGACCGGACGGTAACGCCCATGGGCGCCCGACTGTTGCGGCAGTGGCTGCTGGCGCCGCTCCGCACTGTGTCGGGAATCGCGCGGAGACACGATGCGGTGGAGGTGTTGGTTGCCGATACGCGCGGGCGGGAACGATTGCGGGACGCACTCGAAGGAGTGCGGGACCTGGAACGTCTTGCCGGCCGTACGGCGGCGCGCAGGGCCACTCCTAGAGACCTCGGCGGATTGCGCGATTCACTCGAACGGCTACCCGACGTCCGGAGCGCGCTCGACGGGCTCGGCAGCCGGGAAAAGAGTGCCGAGTTGGAGCACGTGGCGCGCGAGATCGACATCATGGCCGATCTCACGCCTCAGCTTGCAGCGCACTTGGTGGACCGGCCGCCGCACACCGTGGGCGACGGAAACTCCATTCGGCCGGGGGCGGACCCCGCGCTCGACGAGGCGCGTGACTTACGCGACGGCGGCAAACGGTTCATTGCCGGAATCCAGGCGCGCGAGCGGCAGCGCACCGGGATCGGGTCACTCAAGATCGGGTACAATCGCGTCTTCGGGTATTACATCGAGATCACGAAGACGCATCGTGACGCCGTGCCCGATGATTACGAGCGCCGGCAGACGCTCACGAACGCCGAGCGCTACGTGACGCCCGAGCTCAAAGAATACGAGGCGCGCGTGCTGGGGGCCGAAGAGCAGATCCTCACACGGGAGCGTGAGCTACTCGACTCGTTGAGCGACTTGGTGCGCGACCGGCTCCCGCGACTCCACGGGACTGCGCGGATGCTGGCGATGCTCGACGTGTACGCGGCTCTTGCCGAGGCGGCTGTCCGCGACCATCTCGTGCGGCCGGACGTGACCGACGGGTACGCCATTGACCTCCGGCAGTGTCGTCACCCGGTCGTCGAGCGATCGCTGCCTCCCGGAAAATTCATTCCAAATGACGTCCTGTTGGACGATGCTGCGCGCATCATGTTGCTGACCGGGCCGAACATGGCCGGGAAATCGACGATCCTCCGTCAGGTCGGCCTCGCGGTGATCATGGCGCAAATGGGCTCCTTCGTCCCGGCCCGGTCTGCATCGATCGGCATTGTCGATCGCCTGTTCACGCGGGTCGGAGCAAGCGACAACCTGGGTCGCGGTCAGTCCACCTTCATGGTGGAGATGAGTGAAACGAGCGCGATCCTCCACGCCGCAACAGAACGGAGTCTGGTGCTGTTGGACGAAATCGGACGCGGTACATCCACGTACGACGGCGTTGCGATCGCGTGGGCGGTGACGGAACACCTGCACGACGCCGTGAAATGCAAGACTATTTTTGCAACGCATTACCATGAGCTCACGCAACTGAGCGAAGAGCTGGAACACGTGCGGAACGCCAACGTCGCCGTACAGGAGTCCGGCAACGACATCATCTTCATGCACCGGTTGGAACCGGGAGGGACCGATCGGTCTTACGGAGTGCACGTCGCCCAGCTCGCCGGCCTTCCCGCGGATGTCGTCGGCCGGGCATGGGAAATTCTCAGGCTGTTGGAATCCGAGCATCATGTAGCCGGCGCCGCGCCTCCCCGACCCGACGGCGATCAGCTGACGCTGTTTCGACCTGGGTCACATCCCGCGGTGGAGCAGCTGCGCACCTTACAACCTGACTCGATCACCCCCTTGGAGGCGTTGAGCCGGCTGGCGGAACTCAAACGCTTGACGGAGGAACATTGAAGCGATTCGCCCTGTGTGCCGCTGCATGCCTGGCCGCATGCGGTTTCGGTCAACCGTCGGAGGACGGCGACCTTGCAAACACCAATCCGCGGGGATTCGAGCCCCCCGTGGTCATGAATGCCGAGTCCCCGGTGGAGTATCCGCTCGCCCTGTATGAACGGGAAATCGGCGGGACCGTGGTGCTCAGGCTATTTGTCAGCGAGCAGGGAACGGTCGTGCCGGAATCGACGCGCATTGCGGAGAGCAGCGGCGAGCCACGGTTGGATTCGGCAGCGGTTGCCGGTGTTGCCGCCATGGAGTTCGCCCCGGCCCGACAAGACGGGCAACCCGTTGCAACGCTGTTTCTCCAGCCCGTCCGCTTTGAACATCCGTCGGCATTGACGCAGGGAGACCGGTCGTGACGGCCACTCCTCCGCATCCCCATCCGTATGACAGCGTGCTCGACACGATTGGGTGGACCCCGCTCATCCGGCTCAACCAAGTCACCGCGGGAATTCCCACGCCGGTGTTCGGTAAATCGGAGTTCTTCAATCCGGGTGGATCGCTGAAGGATCGCATCGGGGTCGCCATCATCGCCGAGGCTGAGCGGCAGGGCCACTTGAAGCCCGGCGGCGTGATTGTCGAAGGCACCTCTGGCAACACGGGTGTGGGACTGGCCATCGCCGCAGCGATCAAGGGATATCACTGTGTGTTCACGATGCCGGACAAGATGTCGCAGGAAAAAGTGCAGCTCCTCAAGGCGTTTGGTGCCGAGGTCATCGTCACGCCCACCGCCGTGCCACCCGATCATCCCGATAACTACGTGATGAAGGCCAAGGCCATCGTCGAAAAGACCGAAAACGCCATCTTGGCGAACCAGTTCTACAATCAGGCAAACCCGACGGCGCACTACGAGACGACCGGTCCCGAGCTGTGGGCGCAGACAGACGGCAAGATCACTCACTTTGTCGGCGCCGCGGGCACCGGAGGGACGTTGAGCGGGGCCGGCCGGTTCTTGAAGGAAAAGAACCCCAACATCCGGATCGTCGCCGGCGACCCCGAGGGATCCATCTACGCAGATTATTCCCGCACCCGCGTGGTGTCGGAGGGTCACCCGTACAAGGTCGAGGGCGTGGGCGGCGACAAGATCCCGGACACGCTGCATTTTGACTTCATCGATGAGTTCCGCACGGTCAGTGACCGTGAGGCGTTTCAGATGGCGCGACGGCTCGCGCGCGAGGAAGGGCTGTTCACCGGAGGCTCGACCGGGCTCAACGTGTGCGTGGCACTCGCCGTAGCGCGAGAGGTCAGCGACCCCGAGGCATGCATCGTGGTCCTGCTGTGCGACACCGGCGAACGGTACCTGTCGAAACTGTACAACGAAGCGTGGATGCAGGAGAACCAAATGCTGGAGTCGGAACGCGTGAGCGCGGACATGCTGCTTCGTCTCAAAGAGTCGAGCGCGCCCGACCTGGTGACGGTGGAGCCGGCGCATACGGTGCGGCAAGCCCTCAATTTGATGAGCACGTACGGCATCTCACAGCTACCCGTTGTCGACAAGGGCGAAAGCGTCGGGTCGGTCACTGAGGGCGCATTGATGGAATTGGCGCTTGCCGAAGGGGCGGCGCTCGATAAGCCGGTGCGCGACATCATGGATGCGCCGTACCCGGTAATCGACGGCGATTTTCCGCTCGAGCGGTTTTCCAAACTCCTTTCCCGGAAGACGCCGGCGGTGTTGATCCGCCAGAACGGCGACCTCACCGGTATTGTGACACGGTACGACGTGCTTCACCACGTCGCCGGCATCCGGTGAACCGCGGACATCCCTCTTGGTCCCAGACGGACGCGTTCCGGCTGATGTGATGGGGTATTACCTCCTTTCAGCGGAAACGTCGTTTTCGGCCGCGCATACGCTCCCGAACGTCGAAAAATGCGAGCGCTTTCACGGTCATAATTGGCGTGTGCGATTGACGGTGCGAGTTGATGCGTCCGCGCTGGATGCAGGCGGCATGGGAATCGATTTCCGAAAGCTGGAGGAAACGGCGCAGGCGGTCGTGGCCGATTTCGACCACGCATACCTGAACGAGCTCGAGCCGTTCCAACACGCTCCACCCACCGCCGAACGGCTTGCGGCCGTCACGTGCAGCCGCGCGGCGGAGCACCTCGCGACCGCAGCACCGGGTGTCGAGGTTGCTGAAATCGAAATCTGGGAGACGCCGGAGTATCGCGTGGTCTACCGTCCCCAATGACGCGCTTGACAGTCCTCACCGGCGGTTCGACACCCGAGCGCGACGTCGCGTTGGCCGGTGCCGCTCAAGTCGTGCAAGCACTGCGCGGCCGGGGCCATGTGGTATCCGTCGTAGATACGGTGACTGGTCCCGTTCGGCCCGGCGACGAGGAACGGTTGCTGCATCCGGATGTGGGGCGCGAACCCCCGACGCGACTCGAACTCGAAACGCTGGCGTCACAGGAGGATCCGCACGCGCTGCTCGACCTCTCCGAGATCCGCGAGGCCGATCTCGTGTTTCTCGTGTTGCACGGAAAACAGGGTGAAGGCGGAGAGCTGCAGGCGCTCTTGGACCTGGCCGGCATCACGTACACCGGGTCCGGCCCCTTCGCCAGCGCGCTGGCGATGGACAAGGATGTGACGAAGCGTCTGTTTCGACAGGCCGGTATCGCGACGCCGCAGTGGCACATGTGGCCCCTCTCCGTGCAAGACGTCGCGTTTGCATACCCCGTCGTCGTGAAGCCATCCAAGACCGGATCGACCGTCGGAGTAACGCTCGTCGATTCCGGCGCGGGACTGCCGGAGGCCGTGGAGTTGGCTCTGCAGTTCGACGACGAGGTGATGATTGAAGAGTACATCGCCGGCCGGGAGTTCACCGTCGGGATCCTGGGCGACCAGGCACTCGGCGCAGGAGAGATCATTCCGCAACACACGCTGTTCGACTACGAATGCAAGTACACACCCGGCATGACCGATGAGTTGTTCCCGGCCCCCGTTGCGGACGAACTAGCGGACGACATGCGACGCCTGGCCCTCGAGGCGCATCGGACGCTCAAACTGCGAGACTTTTCTCGGGTTGACTTTCGGATGGACGAGCAGAGCACGCTCTATTGCCTGGAAGTGAACACGCTGCCGGGCCTCACGTCCGCGAGCTTGCTGCCGCAATCTGCCGCCGTGGTCGGCATCGACTTCCCCGGTCTGTGCGAGTCCATTTGCCGGGAAGCGTTGAAGCGTGCAGGCGACCGAAGAAGCATCGGCTCATGAGGGCCGTCAGGGCCGTTGCGGTGTAAATTACACTATGCGCTCCTCGCCGTTTTCGCTGACACCGTGGGTCCGTGCCCTCATCATCGCGAACGCCGTGATCTATCTCCTCGGGATCACGGTGTTTACAGGCCAGTGGTTCGGCCAGTTCATGGCGTTCAGCGTCACGGAAATCGGCTACCGTCCCTGGACGTTCGTGACGTACATGTTCATGCACGGGGGCTTCTTTCATCTGCTGTTCAACATGCTGCTGCTCTTCTTCTTCGGGCCGGCGGTGGAAGAGCGTCTCGGCGGATCGTCCTTTGCGCTCTATTACTTCACCTGCGGCGTCGGTGGCGCCATCTTCGGCGTCCTGCTCTCGTTCGTTGGTCCCGTGGGTCCGGTGGTGGGCGCATCCGCAGCCGTTCTTGGGGTAATGCTGGCGTTTGCCATGTTCTGGCCCGACATGCCGGTATATGTCTTTCCGCTTCCGGTTCCCGTCAAAGTGAAGTGGCTAGTGGCATTCCTCGTCATCATGGACTTGCTGTTCCTGCGGGTGAACGACGGCATCGCACATTTCGCGCACCTCGGTGGCTTCCTGTTCGGATTCATTTATCTCAAGAGTGAGGCTCACCTCACACAACGAACGCAGGCCATTGTTCGGGCCCAGCGTTCGGAGTGGGGGTCGGGACCGGTAGTCATGAAGCGGCCCAAGCCCCCGAGGCCCAAAGCGCCCGATCAAGACGTGCACACGATCTACGACGACATCGATCGGATCCTCGACAAGATCTCCCAATCGGGTCTGGATAGCTTGACCCCCGAGGAGCGGAAGCTGCTCGACGAAGGAAGTCGCAAGCTCCGAAAGCACTAAGAGCCACGTCATGGCCCATCCAACGCTCTCCGTCCGCCAGGGCGACATCACGACATATGACGGGGACGCGATTGTGAACGCGGCCAACAATTGGCTGCAGTTGGGCGCTGGCGTTGCCGGTGCGATCCGCAAAGCCGGGGGACCGAGCATACAAGGTGAATGCGACGCGCACGGACCCATTCGTGTCGGGCAGGCGGCGATTACCGCTGCCGGAAACCTGCGGGTGAAATGGGTGATCCACGCCGCCGCCATGGGTGACGAGCCGGTGTCCGAACGGTCGATCCGCGACAGTACGGCGGCAACGCTGGAGCTTGCGGCGACGCATGACATCAAGAAGCTGGCGTTTCCCGTCTTGGGGGCAGGAGTGGGTGGGTTTGGCCTCCGAGACTCCGCCGAGATCATGCGCGATACCATTCGGAATCATCCGGTCGCCCAACACATCGACGAAATTGTTTTCTTCGGTTTCAGCGAACGCGATGCCGAAACGCTCCGCGAGGTGCTGGCATGATCGCGTGCCTGATGTCGATCACGCTGGCCCTTACCCTCCCCGCCGACAGTGTCGACCGATTGGCGCGCGCCGAGTCGTTGCTCGTTGCCGGCAATTTGGACATCGCGCGGAAGGAACTCGAACGCTACCTGCGAGACGACGAGACAAATCCACAGGCATTGATCCTGTTGGGCCGCGTGCACTTCGAGTGGCCAGTGATCGGGCGGTTCAAAGCGTGGCGCTTGTTCGAGCGTGCCGCCCGGCATGATCCCGACAATCCGGAACCTCGCTACTGGCAGGCCCGGGTCGGCCTGTTCCTGGGAAGCGCGGACGGTGAACGGCTCGCTCGTGATGGGCTGTTCCACTTGTGGGATCTCGTCCCGACATACCGCGACTCGTGGACCATCTGGGCACAACTCTATCGCGGGGACAAGCACCGGCGACAGGCCATCGCGGCCCTCGCTCGACACGCCGGCGATCCGTCGGTGGATATCTGGCGTGCCAGGTTGTTCATCGAGCTGGAGCGGTGGCATGACGCGGATCGGATTCTCACGGATCTCTTGGCACGGGGGCACGGTAGCGTCACGGTCTGGGCCCTGCGAGCACAGGGAGCTTTGGAAGCGGGCGACAGCGAGAACGGACTCGACTACTACGAGCAAGCCCTCGAGCGCGTGGCGTTGGATTCCAGCGACTTCCTGTGGTCCCAAGTGGCTGCCATCGCCTCGAGCGAGGAAGATAGCGCATACCACGCGACAGCCCATGACGATCGCGCCGCGTTCTTCCGCGCGTTTTGGTCACGACGCGAGCCGGACCTTACGACGGACGTCAACGAGCGGATTGGCGAGCATTTCGAGCGCATGCGTCACGCTCGTCGCCAGTTCGCCCTGCTCCACCCGCTCAACTCGTTTCACCGATCACCGCTCCGACGCGCGCTCTCCGGCGCGCTGGCAAGCACCGTTGCAGTAGAGTTTCAAAGCTCGGGGTTCGGCGCCGCGTTTCTCAGGCCGCAAGGTGCGCTTGCGCGGAGTATTGAATCCATGGGACTGGCAGTGGATGTGCGAGACCTGCCCGAACCCGACTCGCTCACGCGCTATCGACGCTTCGGGCTGGATGGGAGAGGACTCTTGTACCTCCGGTTTGGCAAGCCCACTCAAGTTTATCGAGCGGGAGGGCCAAACCTGGGCGAGCTCGAATCGTGGCGCTATGTGGTCGACGGGCAATCCGTCATCGTACCGTTTGCGCGCGCAACTGCGGGGGCGAGTGGGTTTGGCGGCGACATGGTCGTCTATCCCACCAACGCGCGCGATCTTCAAAACAGCGTGGTGTTGCTGGACCGCGACGCGACGTCCATGGAAGCGAAACGGGAACTCTACGTCTGGATCGCGAGCTTTCGGGCGGACGCCCGGGGACGCCACCGGGTTTACGTGCAGGGCTCCGGTGACACCTTGGGGGTGGCGATCTGGAACCAGAACTGGCGCGAGATCGACCGCTATCGTGGCACCGGACCTTCCGCGTTCCTACTCGGCGCAGGGCGCTTTCACGTTGGGGTAGATACCCGTCAGGACGGTGCGCTCGCGAGAATCCGCGGCACGTTTACCATCCCATGGCTCTGGGGCGAACGCCTGACGCTCTCGAGTCTCCTGGTCGCCGCCGGCGAGGAGCCGCAAACCCGCGAGCAAGCAGTCCACGCCATGCCGGCGGATCTCACGTTCCCTGTTACCACACCGCTCGCCCTATACGCAGAGATCTATAACCTTCCCGCAACACAAAACGGTATCTCCGAGTTCGAAGTGGAATACCGCTTTGAACCAATCGATCGGGGACAGCCGGTGGTCATCGCCTTTGACCGCCGCACCCTCTCACGCCCGACGGTGGTCGAGCAGCTCGTGCTGGAGCCCGCTCGCGTACCACCAGGAAGGTATCGCATCGTTTTGACGGTGCGTGACCGGTTGTTCGGCGTGGAAGCCCAAACCAGCCGGGTGGATCTCAGGCTACGCTCGCCGTAGTACAACCCACGGTTTCACGTCGCCAAAAACAGCAAAACACAAACAGGGCTTGTCACGCGGCCACGGGGCTCCCAAATTGGGGCGCCCCTCATGCTCGTCAATTTGGTTCCCGATTTCCTTGCCGCACTCGAGGCGAGAGATTCACAGGAAGCGTACCGCCGTTACCTGGAAGACAATCTTCCGATTCTCTCTGCGTACTGGCACAACTACATCCTGGATCTCAACAGCCCGCACGCCGACGACGTCATTTCCCGAACGCTCGCAGCGGACCGCCGTGACCTCGTCACCATGTTGCGGAGCTTTGACGTGGTCGCCGCCGCCAAAGAGGTGGTCGAACGGTGCGAGGCGCTCTTCCAGACCGACACCTCGTTTGACGTCTACCTCATGGTAGGCGTCGGCGGCGCGAACGCGGGCGAGTTGGTGGTCGGGGGACGCGGTATCGCGTTCGTGTGCCTGGAGCACTTCACCGGTCGGGCCAATCCCGAGACGCTTGGTCTCGGGTTGCGTCCCGAACTCATGCCCCTCTGGCTCGCGCACGAGATCGCCCACGTGGTGCGGTACACGTCACCGGAGAGCCGCGCGGAGATGCGACAGATCGTGCACGACATGAACGGGTACTACGACTTCTGGGAGAGCGGGAGCCGGGCGACGCTGCGCGAACTGCTCGTGAACGAAGGGTTGGCGGTTTCAGCGGCCCAGCAAGCCGTTCCGGGGTTCGAGCAATGGCAATACTTTGGCTTTGGCAGACGCCAGTACCACCGGTTGCGACAGTTGGAAGCGTTCCTCCGGCAGTCGCTGCGCGATGAACTGGGCAATCACGGCCTGGGGTATCGGCTGCGTTTTCTCTCCGGAGGGATGAGCCCGTCGCAACGCATGGTCGGCGGCAGGGTCATCCCCGAGCGCTCCGGGTATTACATCGGCCACCGCATGGTCGAGGCAATCTCAGCCGAGCTGGGGATTCCGAGAGCGTTGCGCGCAACGGCTCTCGAATGCCAGGCGTGGGACGATCGGGTGACCGGCGTTCAGACAGCCTGAGCCACCGCTTCACTTCCCGACACAGAACGAAGCGAACACCCGGTCGAGTATGTCGTCGGTCGATACGACACCGATCACGTCTTCCAACGCCGTCACCGCCGCGCGCAAATGCGTGGCCGCCACCACCGCCTCCAGGCCCGAGGCCCGGGCATCCGCAAACTCGCGCACTTCGTCGTGAGCCCGATTGAGCGAGACCCGGTGGCGTTCGCGCGTGACCAGCGGCTCGACATCGTCATGCGTCGCCGCAGATGAAAAGGCTTCCCGAGCGAGCGCACGCTTGAGGTCCGGCAACCCTTCGCCTGTGTGCGCCGAAACCGCCAACTGGCCATCTGCTTCTTCCGAATGTCCCGTTCCGGTTTCGTCTGCCTTGGTGCGGACCACGAGCACCGGACGCTTCGTCCCCTGTAAGAACGCGTGCTCGTCATCGGCGAGTGACCTGCCGGCCTCCACACAAAACAACACGACGTCCGCTGCCGCGAGATAACGCTGGCTGACTTCGATCCCGATTCGCTCGACTGTGTCGTCGCTGACCCTGAGTCCCGCAGTATCAATCATACGGAACGGAAATCCGTCACAGGATGCCGGCGCTTCGATGGCGTCACGCGTCGTGCCGGGAACATCGGTCACGATCGCCCGCTCCGTGCCGAGGAGCGCGTTGAACAATGACGACTTGCCGGCATTCGGGCGTCCCGCAATCACGCACAGCGCTCCCTCCCGCACGCGTTCACCTTCGGATGCCGTCCCAATGAGGGACTGCAACGACGAAAGCAACGTGCTCGTCGCGCGGACAACCTGTTCGGGCGGCACCGGTCCACCGTCTTCCTCCGGGAAGTCGATTTCGTAACACACCAACGCCTCGAGAGCGAGCACCTGCTCTCTCAACGCGACGATCCGCCGTGACAACCCGCGATCCAGTTGGTGCAGGGCCGCCCGTCGTTGTGCCGGAGCCGTTGCATCGATCAGATCCCCCACGGCCTCGGCCTGCAACAGGTCCAGCTTGCCGTGCGCCAGCGCGCGCCGGGTGAATTCCCCCGGAGTGGCAAGCCGAGCGCCGGCCGCGAGCAGCGCACCCAGCACCCCAGGCGGAACCAGGAGGCCGCCGTGCGTGGACAGCTCGACCATGTCCTCGCCCGTGTACGACGCGGGGGCACGGTACGTCACATAGAGAATCTCATCCAGCGTGTCGCCGCTGATCGGGTCGACCGCTCTTCCGAGCCTCGCCGACCGAAACGGTTCGCGCCGGAACGCCGGCACCACCGACGCCGTCAGTTGATGTGCCCCGCTTCCCGAGATCCGAATCAACGCAATCGCAGATCGCCCGGGCGGGGTGGCGATAGCGGCAATGACGTCAGACAGCATGGGGCAATACTACGGGATCGGGCACGGCCGCGGATAGGCGGCCGCGGATGAGCGATGGGACGGGTCTACGAACTCTTTCTCTTACCAGACTTTTTCGGGCGGGACTTTTTCGACGTGGCCTCCTTTGCGTCGGGTTTCTTCGCGTCGGTTTTTTTGGCGTCCGACTGCTTGCCAAGCCGTTTCACCCGCTGGTGAGCGATCATCCACTGTTGTGGTAAGCTCGCAATGTTGCTGACCGCATAATAGAGGTTCAGGCCCGCAGCGAACCGCAAGAACAGCACCGTCATCATGATAGGCATGAAGTACACCATCAGCTTTGTCTGCGGGTTTGGCGGCACGCCGATCTGCCCGATCTTGGAGAGGGCATACATCGAGAGTCCCATGACGATCGGGATGATGTACAGCGGGTCGGCCCTGGAGAGGTCGGGCAACCAAAGGAACGGGACCCCGCGGAACTCGATCGTCTCCCGGAACACAAAGAAAAGGGCAAACAGCACCGGCATGGGAAACAGCATGGGCAGACAGGCGCCCAAGGGATTCACGCCGTGTTCGCGGAACAGTTTGATCTGTTCTTGTTGCATCCGTTGTGGATCGTTCTTGTAGCGCTCCTTGAGGGCGTTGATCTCGGGCTGAATCGCCTGCATGGCGATCGAGGACTTCATGGCCTTTTGGTTGAGCGGCCAGAGCAGCACGCGCACCGCTATCCCAAACACGATGAGCACCCACCCGTAGGCGAGGTTCATGGTCTGGTGCATCCATACCAGGATCTGCGCCACAACCTTCGCAATTGGCCGGATGATCGGCCGGAAGATCCACCCATAGGGGTTCACGTCATCGAAGTCGTGTCCGATGCGCGACAGGCGGCCGATCTCCTGCGGGCCGAAATAGACGTCGTACGCGAACGTCCCGCCCGTCGCCGCCAGCGATAGCGTCACGTCGGCTTCGGTCGCGTTCTTACCATCTCGCGGGCGGCCAAACATGGCAGCGCCACCGATTCTGGCACCGCCCGGCTCAACCGTGAACACTCCGGACACGAAGTATCTGGACTTGAGGGCCACCCATTCAAACGGCCCGGGCAGATCGACGCGTTCTGCCGGATCCACGTCGCGGAAGTTGGTCATGCGGGTGGACCGGTCCTTCGTCACCACCGCATAGCTTCGGTAATCCCACGTGCTGTCAGCCTCGACAGCCCTGATGCGGGGGCCTAAGCGCACCAGCACGAGTCCCCGCTCTGAGGGCACACCGGAGAAGCGGCCCTCCACGTCGAACCCATACCAGTCGGCCTGAAAGGTCTGGGTAAGACGCACTTCCGCCGCACCTCGCCGCGCCACCCAAGTGAGTTGCTCCGAACCTTCCCGGACCGTCAGGGCGCGCTGCCCAGGCTGAAACGTCCAATCCGCGAGCGAGACCGTATCGTCTCCAAACACCAGGCTGTGCTCGAAGAACCAGGATTCGTCGGGAATGAGCTGCGCGAGCCCCGAGTCGCCCGCTGCAAACGTCCTGTATTGCTTCAACGTCGCTCTCACGAGCCGCGCACCCCGCGTGGAGAAGACGTACCGGTAGAGAGGCGACTCCACCGTTATGAACCGCTCCGGAACGGCACCCGGTTGCGCGGCGGCGCCGGCCGTGTCGGGTGTAGCTGCCGCTGCCGGAGTTGGCGCAACGGACGGGGTTTGGATCGGTGGCGGTTGAGCCACGGGGGGCGTGCGCGGAAGACCGGTGTCAGTCGCGGGGGCGTCCGGCTGGGCCCCAAGCACGGCGGCGCTGTCCAGCGCGACGCCGCTCTCGGGCTCGGGAGGAGGTCTCTTGATGAACAGCGACGGTAGGATCGCTACAATGAGCATCAGCCCAATGGCCAGTGCGGTTCGGCGATCCATGGACTAGGCGTTACGGGACCGGATCGTACCCACCGGGCCGAAACGGGTGGCAGCGGAGAATGCGGCGAACCCCCAACCAACTCCCCTTGAGCACGCCGTAGCGGGTCACCGCCTCCAGCGCGTACATCGAGCACGACGGCTCGTACCCGCACGGAGATGGGAAGGGCGAGGCCAGGAGCTGGTACACCCGGATCAGCCCGGCTATCGCCTGGCGTGGCAGAAGTCTCAGTGTGGCAAGCGCTGCAGCCATTGGGTGAGATCGCTGGCTAGGTCGCTAAACGTCGCTTGATACGCTTGGGCGCGGGCTCGGACAACAACATCAACTCCGGTTGCAGACGGAAAGACGCGGCGCCTCACGATTTCCCGGATCCGGCGCCTCAATCGGTTCCTCTCGACGGCCCCGCGTCCGAACAGCGGGACGACCACCCCGAGGCGAGGGTGTCCCAGCTCGTTGTGACGCCATGCGATGTCGATTCTCGGGGTACGGTACCGGCGGCCGGATCGATGGACTGCATGTAGATCGGATTGGCGGGGCAGCCGCCACGACCGAGGGAATCCCTCGGATATCAGCCGTTGGCGTGCTTGGTTGGCACGCGGATCGACAGACGTTTGCGGCCTTTTTTGCGTCGCCGACTCAGAACGGCACGTCCCCAACGGGTTTTCATCCGCGCGCGAAAGCCGTGCTTGTTGCTGCGACGCCGGTTACGCGGTTTGTATGTCGGTTTCATTTTTACCCTTACGTCAAGCTGAGAAAGCTAGCCGAGCCTCCCGCTAGGGGTCAAGGTTGACTTTTCCACACAGCCGGGATAACATCGGTCGCCCTTAGTACCACCC
>JBFHWR010000027.1:0-18497 GCA_041599395.1 Gemmatimonadales bacterium
ACCCACGGCACATCGCAACAGCGCGCCGAATGGCTGAGACGCGGACTGCAGACAGGGAATATCGACAACTGCGACACGTGGGCGGGGATGTAGGAGCTAGGAGCGAGGAGTTAGGGATCAGTTGTGACGTCTTAGGTGTCGGGTTTTGGGTTTTAGGTGATAGGCTTTGGTGAGTGGTGAGTGGTGAGTGGTGAAAGCCTAACTCCTATTTCCTGGCCCCTGACTCCTGACTCCTCTCAGATCGGCGTGTCCGCCTCCTGCTTCCGTCCTTGCGTCAACAGGCGCTCGTGAAAGTCCATTCGTTCCTGTAACTCGGTCACCTCGTCACGCAACAGGCGGGTCTGTTCGTACAAGCCGTCGACGGCGTCGCTGAGCTTAGCCACGTCTTCCGGATTTCGCATGGACGACTTGGCCTTGTACCGGAGCTGCATTCCTATGAGCACGAAGGTCCCGATGCCGAACAGGGCAACGAGGGGAGCGACGTATTCAAGCACTGCTAAGGGCATTGTGATCTCTCGACGAAGTCTTTAAACCTATGCGGCAGGTGGCGGAGGGGCTAGGAGACGACTAGGTGTTAGGTGTTAGGTGTTAGGTGTTAGGTGATTCACAGAGGGTAGGAGCGAGGAGCTAGCGGGACAGGTCTCAAGATCCCCAATCACCAATCACCAATCGCCAATCCCCAATCGCCAATCGCCAATCGTCAGTTCCCTCGTCGTCCCCGGCGCTCGAGCCGGCGTCGCAAATTGTCGAGGACCGGAGCGACGCGTTCGTACCAGGACGAGCGCGTGAGGACTCGCCTGGTGCGATCCCAATAGGGGGAGCAGCTCCGTTCCGGCGCGGTGCCGGTGAGAAAGGCCTCTCGTTCGCCACGGCACCCTGGGCCTGCTCGAAGCCCGGTCTCCCGGTCGATCTCAACCATTTCGATTCCCCACGGCACCGAGAAATCGTCGTTGTCACCGTACGTTCCCAAAGCCCCAACGAGGAAGCGAGCAAAGATCGGTAGGGCGGCGCGCGACCCGGGCAGCCCCACGGTTCTTCCGTTATCGAACCCGACCCACACACCCACGGCCAACGACGGGGTGTATCCAATGAACCATGCGTCGCGGTAGTCATTGGTCGTCCCGGACTTCGCGGCAACCACGCCGCGAAATCCGCGGTTTCGGAGTGCGCGTCCCGTGCCATGCTCGACTGCGCCCCGTAGCGCCGACGTCAAGAGGTACGTCTGGGCGGGGTCGAACACGCGTTCGCCGGCGGGATTCAGCTGGCTCAATACCGCACCACCCTTGCTGAGCACGCCAAGCGTCGTATTCAGGTCTGAGCGACGCCCCTCCGCAGCGAGCACGCCAAAGGCGCGGGTCATTTCCAGCAGCGTGACTTCGGAAGAGCCGAGCGCCAGGCTAAAGACCGGGTTGAGCTTGCTCTCTATGCCGAGCTTTCGCGCCGTCTCGACGATGCGTTTCGGTCCGACGTTCATGCCGAGCCGGGCGAACGGCACGTTGAGTGAGCGCTCAAGTGCTTCGCGCAACGTGATCGTGCCGCGGAACCTGTTGTCGTAGTTCGCGGGTGTCCACACGCCCGCAGGCGTCTGCACCGAGAGCGGCGCATCATCCAGGTGGGAGGCGAGTGTATACGCACTGCTCTCTTGCGTGAGCGCGGTCAATGCGACAATGGGCTTGAACGAACTCCCGGGCTGGCGGTGAGCGTGTACCGCGCGGTTGAACTGTGACTGGCCGTAACTGCGACCCCCGACCATGGCGAAGACCTCGCCCGTGTGCGGATTCAACGCCACCAAGGCTGCCTGTAGCGGACCGTCCTTTCTGGCAACCGGGGGGTAGTCGCGCTCGAGGCGTGCGAGTCCCTCTTGCACGGCGCGCTCCGCCGCTCGTTGCATGTCCATGTCGAGGGTCGTGAATACCGAGGTGCCACTCTGGAGAACATCGTCACCGTGTTCTGCCCGAAGCCGCGCTGAAACGTAGTCGACGAAGTACCGGCCGTGTCGTGCCCGCTTCGGCTCGGGCCGAACCCCGAGTGGGCTGCGCCGGGCGCTCCTAACCGCCGCTTCCGTAATCACCCCGCGCTCCTCCATGACCGTGAGCACGAGGTTCCGGCGTGCCATCGCCGATTCAGGGTTTCGAAATGGGGAATACATGCTCGGGCCACGAATGACCGCCGCGAGCAACGCGCCCTCGTGGAGGTTCAGCTGGCTCACGTCCTTCCCGAAGAAGTACTGGGCGCCACGTCCGACACCGTGTATCGCGAGGCCTCCGTCCTGCCCCAGGTAGACCTGATTGAGGTAGGCCTCGAGGATTTCGTCCTTGGTATGACGCCGCTCGACAAGAAGCGCGATTGCCACTTCGCGCACCTTGCGGACCGGTGACCGCTTGGACGACAAGAACACGTTCTTCACGAGCTGCTGTGTGAGCGTGCTTGCTCCCTGGACTATCCGGCCGGCGCGCACGTTGGCGATGGTTGCGCCGGCGATCCGCCGCAGGTCGAGGCCGGGATGCTCAAAGAAGTGTTGATCTTCGATGGCGAGGATCGCATCCACCACATGCCCAGGCACTTCTGGCAGACGAACCGGCACCCGGTCCTTATCCGAACCACTCATGTTCCCGAGAAGCTCCGGCTCCAACGCGACGTAGGGGAGATTCTCGCCATCGTCGTGCTCGATGTCTGTCACCCGCCCACTCCACCCGAGCCGGATCGTGACGACGCCTCCGGGATCGACCTGCTGAGCATGACGGAATGCCCGCCTACCAATGATCCACCGTCTGGAACTCAGATGGTATTGGCCGATCCGGACGTGTGAGCTGCGGGCTTTGCGGTAGCTGAGACGCTCGAGGGTCCGTTCGACCTTTGCCCGGTCAGGCGTCATCCCAGGCTGAAACACGAGCGGCCGCGCGTAGAATCTCGTGGGCGCCGCGAGCATGTCGTCGCTCAGTCGCCCGCGGACGAACGCCTCGGTGATAACAGCGAGCGCTGCCACCAGTCCAAGCACCGCGATCGCCTTGAGCGCGGTGACGCCTCGTGCGCGGTGACGTGTGCGGCGCGGATGGAGCCGCCCGCGGGCTTTCCCTAGCATCTGGTTAGAGACAATCCCCTTGGGAGTCACTCTACACAGCTTGGATGCCCGGTACCAGTCAAGCGTTGCAAGATGAACGCCGGGATACTCGGTACTACGCAGAACGCCTGCAAATGATTCAGAGGATGTTCCAGCCTCTCTCGCGGCACCTCCCTCTCCGGTGGGACAGCCGGGGCCACGGGAACACTGAAGCTGGACGCTGCAGGCTGCACGGTGAACGGTGAATGTCGAATGTTGGATATTGGGTATTGGATGTTCCTGTCATCCCAGGCCCAGCCGTTTTGCGAGCCCGATGCGCTGCAGCTTGCCGGTCGGCCCCTTGGGGATTTCGTCAACCAGAATGATGGTACGGGGAACTTTGAACGCGGTGAGGTGCTGGCTTGCGAACGCGCGCAGCTCGAGGTCGGTGGCGCTGGCATCCGGCAGTAACACGACCGCCGCTCCCACGTCCTCGCCGAGTTTGTCATGCGGAATGCCAAAGGTGACGGCCTGTTGAACCGCGGGATGCCGTAACAGAACCTCGTCCACTTCGAGGGGAGAGACCTTTTCACCGCCGCGATTGATGATCTCTTTCAGGCGGCCCGTGAGAAACAAGTACCCGTCCTGATCCAGGTAACCCTGATCTCCGGTGCGGAACCACCCGTTCGTAAACGCCTTGGCGTTTGCCTCAGCATTATTCTCGTAGGCCTCGAGCACGGTCGGGCCTTTGATCACCACCTCACCGACCTCATCCGTCGGCAGCAAGCGCCCCTCCTCGTCCATGACGGCGATCTCGATGCCGGTGGCACGCCCGACGGACCGCACCTTGGCTTGCTGGGGCGGTAACGGATTGCTGGCCATCTGGTGCGTGGCTTCAGTCATGCCGTACGCCTCGATCATCGGCGCCCTGAAAAGGCGTTCCATCTGTTCCAAGACTGGGGCAGGGAGTGACGCCGAGGATGAGCGCACAAAGCGGAGTGCGGTACGCTCCATCACGCTGGCGTTTCGCAGGGCGAACGCCACGATCACCTGGTGCATGGTGGGTACCGCGGTGTACCAGGTGGGCCGAAACGTGTCCAGCCATTCGAAGAATTTGAAGCCATCAAATCCTGGCGTGCACACGACAGACCCACCGGCGCATAGCGGTGCCAGCAACCCCGCGATGAGGCCGTGGATGTGAAACAGGGGCATGACATGGAGGCCGCGATCCGACGACGTCAGATCGAGCGACGCGACAATGTTCTGCGCTGACCTCGCGAGGTTTCGCTGCTTCAGCGGGACGATCTTCGGTCGAGACGTCGTGCCGGAGGTGTGAAGGACCAGGGCGATGTCGTCGGCCCGTGCGTAGAGGGGTGCGGAGGCCTCGGCTTCGCCCTGTTCGGTTTGCAGGCACAGGGAACCGGGCTTCCCGTCGATCGTCAGCCGCAGTGTCCCCGCGGGCGCCGCGTCGCGTGCTTCCTGGGCGCCGCCCGGAAGCGTGATCAGCGCCTTCGCACCGAGGTCCTCCATGTAGAACCGGAACTCCGCGGCGCGGTACTTGGGATTGAGCGGCGCGGCAGCTGCGCAACTGGACACCGCCAGGAACGTGAGGGCCATCTCGGGCCCGTTCGGCAACACCATCGCAACACGATCGGTTGGCGAGATGCCCAGCGCGCGGAGCTGTCCAGCCAGCCGGTCGACACCCGTGCGCAGGCCGCCGTAGTCAAGCGGCTTGCAATCGACCCCCAAAATCGCCGTGTTCCCTGCATCCCCCGGTTCGAGCAATTCCCGGATTGTGTTCATCGTCGTCCCTTTGACGTGTTGGCGCATCCGCCGTTCCGAAGTTTGCAGACCGGACCCGTGCCCGCAACACCATGGCCCGACTCCCGACCGCCTCTTTTGCGGCGCCCCGTGTACTTTGCACTGTGTCCTCTGTACTCTTCACTCCCATGGTTGCCCCGACCCCCGACGCGCAGCCCCTGACCTGGACTCACGGCTTGAGATAATGACGAGCATATGCGTAGTCGGTGCCGGCGCGATCGGTGGGTTTATGGGGGCCAAGCTTGCACTGGCAGGTGAAGACGTCACCCTGATCGCGCGCGGCGCGCACTTGGCCGCGATCGAGTCGTCTGGATTGAAGCTCCTGATGGACGACGGAACGGAACACGTGGTGACCGATCTGAAAGCCACCGCGAACCTTGCCGACGCCGGCCAGCACGAACTCGTGATACTCGCGCTCAAGGCGCATCAAATTGCCGAGGTAGCGCCGGAGCTTCCGCTCCTCTACGGTGCACGCGCCTCAGTGGTCACCGTGCAAAACGGTATTCCGTGGTGGTATTTCCAGAGATATGGCGGCGAGCTGGATGGAACCCGGCTGCAGTCGCTCGACCCAACAGGTGTCATCGAACAGCATGTTGCTGCCGAGCAAATCGTCGGATGCATCGCCTATCCGGCAACCGAAAGAACGGAACCCGGTGTCATTCGCCACGTGGAAGGCAACCGCTTTCCGGTTGGCGAATTGGACGGATCCAAGAGCGACCGCGTCACCGCCATCGCGAAGCGCTTCACGCAAGCGGGGTTCAAGTCCAGGGTCGTGAGTGACATCCGGGCACAAATCTGGCTCAAGGCGTGGGGGAATCTTTCGTTCAACCCGATCAGCGCCCTCACCGGTGCGACGCTCGTCGAGATCTGTCAGTGTTGGGAGACACGGGAGCTCGCCGCGGCCATGATGCGGGAAGCGCAGACAATTGCGGAAAAGCTCGGCGTCACGTTTCGTCACACGATCGAACAGCGGATTCAGGGTGCCGAAAAGGTGGGAGAACATAAAACCTCGATGCTTCAGGACTTGGAAGCCGGCCGACCGCTCGAGCTGAGCGGCCTCGTCGAGGCGATTATCGAGCTCGGCCGGTTGACGGAGACACCGACCCCGTCGATCGATGCGGTCTATGCGTGTGTGAAGCTGAGAGAGGAGTTAGGAGCCAGGAGTTAGGAGTCCGGGGCCTCCCCACTCACCGCTCCGTGCGCCACGCACATCCAGCTTGTACTGTGCACTGTGCACTGTTAGGTGCCCGACTCCCGCTCATCGCCAACCGCTCACCGCTCCCCGTTCACTACTCACCACTCACCACTCACCACCTCCCACCTATCACCCATCATCCATCTCACGCACCCAACAAGGGAATCCGAAACACCCGCGCAAAAATGAGAATCGTACTGAGCGCCCAGAACACGATCAGACTTCCCCAACCGAACCAAATCGCGAAGTGCGACGGATAGAAGGGCTTCTGCCCCTTGGGGATGATGGTGAGGCAATAATACAGATTGAGCAGAAAGATGATCGGGGCAATGAAGAATGCCAGCGCTGACGCGACGAGTACCAGGAACACCGGCTGTGGCAGCCCCGCGATGATCGCGACGGCCGCGATGAGGGAATACAGCATTGTGAGTCGATAGATGTTGTATTCTGAGAACCACCGGCTTCGGTGCTCGGTGGTTACTTCGTCGGCGGCAATCCCCTGCAAACTGGCTGTCCGTTTGAACATGTTCCGAGCGCATGCCGCAACGATCCGTGGCCACCCGTCGAAATAATTGAACGCCGTCGAGTAGGTGGCGGCGAAGGCCCCAAGGAGAAACACAATCATCATCCAGGGTCCGACGCTCTCGGTAAAGATCCGGGCGATCTCGCCCATCACCGCGCGTCCCTCCACCGGACTCGGGTAAAGCCAAACGGCGGCCAACAACAAGAAGGCACAGGCAAGCACGAACGAGATCACGTGCCCGATGCGAAAGTCCCAGAGTCCAATCGTGAACCAGCGGCGGCAGTACTCGAGTGCCCGGCCGGGCAGGCGCGTCGTATCGACCGCGAGCGCCTGCTTGTTGGGCGAGAACGGATCGAATACCGGCGCTAACCCAGTCGCTTCGAGCTGCGGCCTGATCTTTCCCAGCCCGACCCGCTTGGCCTTGCCCCACTCCGATGCCTGGAGCGAGACGTCGATTCCGGTCGGGAGCAAGCCAAGGAAGGCGGCAATGATCAGCCAGGATCCCGCCGGCGCCTCGAAGATAACGAGGTGACGCCACGCGGAGAGCGGGGCGGGTTGCACGAAGTACACCGCGATCGTCGACACGAAGAGGGCGAGGGCCAACCATTTCGCGACGAATTCGATAGCGCGGTAGGTCCCCTTGAGAATGGTGGCGACGGAGACGACCCCCAGCGCGAGGCCGTAGATGGCGATGGGAATCTCCAGGCCGAGCGCGGCGCCAAGGTAGTACAGCACCGCGGCGGCGGCAATCAGCCTGCCAGCCTGTCCGAGCGCGCACTGCATCAACGTCGTGACCAAGACATACCACAACGGCCATTTCTTCCAGGCAGTGCCGTACGCCTCGATCAGACTCTTCCCGGTGGCGTGCGTGAAGCGGAAGGCCATCTCGAAGCCGTAATACTTGAAGACGTAGGCAATGGGGATGCACCAGAGCAGGGCGAAGGCGAACCGTCCGCCGGCCGTGGGAGCCGTTACCAGGTGACTGGTTCCGACACCCGTCATCATCAAGATGACTCCGGGACCAAAGTATCTGCCGAGCCCGAGCAGATTCATGCTGGGAAGCTCCAAAGACTCGAACGCGCTGCTGTCCTCCCGTTCCATGGTGTTGCAATTGACCTGTCTTTGTCGGCTCCCGCTAGATGCGCATCCTACTCGGCGTACCGTCCCGTGGCATCCGCTCGCGCGCCCGCCTTCGCGCCCGACCCCCCACTTCCCGTCCGCCTGTCCGCCCGTCCGCCCGTCCGCCCGTTTTGTGACCCCCCTCACAGGCAAACCGTGCGATGTGCACTAAGTAGACTGCGGGTCCGATCAAGAATACCGTGAGAAGGGGTCGGTCGGTGCTAACGAATTGTCATCGTCTGGTTGAAGGTTCGCTCAAGTCGCTCCTGGCTACGATTGTGCTTGTCGGGATTGCAAGTCCTCTCGCCGCACAACAGCCGCATCCGCGGGATGGGTTGTGGATCGGTGGCGGATTCGGGGTCGGCGTGGGCCGCGCGTACTGCGATATCTGCCGCAACGACCGGGATGATGCGATGTCGGGGTACCTGAAATTCGGCGGTACGCCGAGCAGGCATTTGCTGCTCGGCATCGAGGGCAATGGCTGGACCGCGAGCGACGATGCAGTGCGGAAATATCTCGGGGCGATCAACGCCATCGCCTACTGGTACCCCGCTGCCAGCAGCGGCTCCTGGTACCTGAAGGGTGGACTTGGGGTACTCGCGTTCCGCGCGGAGGAACGCGCAGGGGAAGGTGAAGCGATTACCGCTCGGAGCCTGAGCGGGCAGGTCGGCGCGGGGTACGACCTCAGGGTTCTCCCGGCTGTCTCGCTCACGCCGTACTTCAACTTCGTGAGTTCGTTCTACGCCGATCTCTATTCCGAGGGTGAGGCGCTCACCAACGTGAACCTGACCCTGATCCAGCTTGGTGTCGGCATAACGCTGCATTAGATCGGGCAGCACGACCCAGCTCGCCTGTGGCTGTGCTGCTGCAACAGGTGTGTAATGGGACCTCGTGACGGGCGTCACGGAATGGCTGCGCGCAAGCACACGATTTTGTTGTGATGTGGAGCGCGAATCCCACCCACGGCCTGCACGGTCGTTGCGTCATTCGGGGCCTCATCTCTGACGCCTCCGTTCGTCACCGCGTCCATAGTGGCGCGTCGGTATCGATGTGAATAGCCTGCTCCACGAATGTGAGCAGTACGAATGCGCGCATTCGACCGACGAGATCTCCGCCGGGTTTCGCGCGACGTTTGGTGACGCGATGGCGGCCGATTTGGCGGAATGGTATGGTGCCGCTGCCGGCCAGCATCGCGCGGTGATGAGAGATTTAGCGGATCTCCGTCTGGTGCTTGGCAGGGCCGATCCCGACGACGGTTTCGCCACGCTGGAGGCAACGTTCGAGCGACGTCTATCGAGTGCCATGGCCGAATGTCGTGCCGAAATTGACGGCTTGGGAACTCGTCTGCTTCAGGTCGTGCTTGCAGTCTGGATCGGCACGGCTGTCGCAGTTGGCGCAATGGCGCTCGGCATGCTGGTCCTCTAGAACCAGGCGGAGCCTCTAGCCAAAATCCGTCCGGCGCCGTTTCTTATCGTCGTCCAACACGGCCCTCTCAGGCTCGCAGCCATCATGGAAGTGATCATTCGGCAGACGTATGAAGAGATGAGCCGCCTCGCGGCGGGCATCGTCGTCGAGGTGTTGAACGCCAAACCCAACGCCGTGCTCGGTATGGCGACGGGTTCTACGCCGTTGGGCCTGTACCAGGAGCTGGTGAGGCTGCACAAGGACGGAGAGGTCGATTTTTCCCGAGTGACGACGTTCAACCTCGACGAGTATGTTGGATTACCGGTCAACCATCCGCAGAGCTATCATTTTTTCATGCGGGAACACTTCTTTCAGCACGTGAACATTCCGGCGCAGAACATCAACATTCCGTCCGGAACGACCAGTAACTACCCGGCGTTCTGCGAGTGGTACGAGCACCGCATCGTCGAGTGTGGCGGCATCGATCTCCAGATACTCGGGATTGGCAGTGACGGGCATATCGCCTTCAACGAACCCGGCAGCTCGATGACATCACGCACACGGCTCAAAACCCTGTCGAAGCAGACCATCGACGACAACGCGAGATTCTTCGACAATCGGGACGACGTACCGATCTACGCCATTACCATGGGTGTCGGAACCATTTTGGACGCGCGAAAGCTCATCTTGGTAGCCAGCGGCGAACACAAGGCCAAGGCCGTGGCGCAAGCGGTCGAAGGGCCGATCACCAGCATGATCACGGCCAGCGCGCTGCAGCTCCACCGTGACGCGAAGGTGATCGTTGACGAAGAGGCGGCCGGGCAACTCGAGATGCGCGATTACTATGAGTTCATTTACCATGCGAAGCCGGCCGCGCCGAAAATGTGAGGCAAAAACGGGTGCCGACTCCCGACGCCCGACTCCGATAGTCACTCCCGAACAGCCGTGACCAGCCTCACGGCGTGAACATGTCCCACGCCATATGTTCTGCGCCGGTGAGTTGTTGATCGCACGGACTCACCGCCTCATTCTGGCCGCCGGAGACCACACCACCGATCATGATGAAGCCCCCGACCCCGGCAGACGAAGAGCTGCGTCTCGCTGCACTGGCGAGGTACCATGTTCTCGACACTCCACCGGAGATCGCGTACGACGACATCACGTTTCTCGCGTCGCAGATCTGCGGGACGCCGATTGCGGCAGTCAGCCTGATCGATCGGGAGCGGCAGTGGTTCAAATCCAAAATTGGCTTTGATGTGACCGAAACGCCGCGGGATTGGGCGTTCTGTGCGCATGCGATTGTCGACAAGGACCAACCGCTGATCGTCCCAGATGCGCGTGAGGACGAGCGGTTCAAGGACAATCCGCTGGTCACCGGCGATTTATCGGTTCGCTTTTACGCGGGTGCGCCGCTGTTGACGGCGGAAGGCCATGCACTCGGAACCCTTTGCGTGATCGATCAGGAGCCCCGCAACATCACCGACGAGGCAAAGCACGCCCTCCAGATCCTGAGCCGTGAGGTCGTCTCACAAATGGAGCTGCGATGGGCGCTCCGCGAACTCGAGAGAAGTCGGCGGCAACAGCTCGAGCATCGGGATCAATTCCTCTCCCACGTCTCCCACGAGCTGCGGTCGCCCCTGACCGTGATCTTTCAGTTTGTGTCGATACTGCTCGACGGTTTGGGTGGTACCGTCTCGCCGGAACAGCGGGAGTACCTGGGTATCATCGATCGCAATGCCAAGCAACTCCGCCGAATGATCGGTGACCTGATTGAGGTAACGCGCATCAAGAGCGGCAAGATTGAGTTGGATCGCACGGCCGTCGATCTGCGTCACGTCGTGAGCGATGTCTTCCAGTCATTTCAGATTTCTGCTGCTCTCCAGGACGTTTCGCTGACATCGAATGTTGATCGGCTGCTCCCGCTCGCGCATGCGGATCCCGCTCGGGTTACGCAGATCTTCACGAACCTGTTGGAGAACGCGCTGAAGTTTTCGTCACAGGGTGGCACGATCGCCGTGAGTGCCAAGCCGCACCCGCAAGACGTGGACTTCGTGCAGATCTCGGTTGCCGACGACGGATGCGGAATCTCGTCTGGGGAGTGCGACCGGATCTTCGAGCAACTCTATCAAATCCAAGACGTGCGGCCGCAAGCTCGCGCGGGACTTGGTCTGGGTCTTCATATCTGTCGGGACTTGGTCTCGAGGCACGGCGGTGAGATTTGGGCCGAAAGCCAACCGGATCGCGGGACGACGTTTCATTTCACGCTGCCCGTGATCTCGTTGCTCGACTGGGTTGCACACATCGTGTCTGAGCGGCAGGCCTCGGACTCGGTATCGCTCATGAGCGTTGACTTTCTCGTCGGTGGAGCGGAGGCCAGTACCGTGACGGTCGCGGATCTCATGGATCAAGCCTGGCTCACGGTCGAGGGACGGCTGCCCGCGGGGTGCCTGATGGTACCGGGTAGCTACAGGATCGGCTCGACCCGTCGGCTGTTTATCCTGGTGTTCGCGGAAGCCCCCGAGCCAGAACAGCTCGCAGCCGACATCGCAGACTGGGTTGAATCGGTCTGGCCGGTAGACATCCCGGTCGTCAAAATCGAGACCGGCTTTCACGCACTCTCACGTACGACCGGGCACAACGGCGCCGGCGACAGCAGGGGCACGGCCGAGTGCATTGTGCAGGTCATCACCAACCAACCAGTGGGGGATCAGCTCCCAGAGGTTACGCCGCATGGGTAAAAAGAAGACCATCCTCGTCGTAGACGACGATCCGGATCAGCTGCACGGCCTGTCGATCCGGCTCAAAGCGAACGGATACAAGGTAGCGTTCGCGAAGGACTGCGTGCAGACGATTGGCGCGGTCCGCAAGGCCAAGCCCGATCTGGTTCTACTCGATATCGGATTGCCCGCGGGCGACGGGTATCTCGTGCTTGAGCGGTTGGCGAAGCTCAATCTCTTGCCTTCTCATCCGGTCATCGTGGTCAGCGCCGAAGACGCAACCGTTCATCGGCAGAAGGCCTTGGCCGCGGGCGCGGTTGCCTATTTTCAGAAGCCGGCGGACGACGCCGAACTGCAGGTTGCCATTCAGACGGCCCTCGGCCAGCAAAACTAAGCCACTCAGTCCTCGCCGAGTGCATGCGTAGCGAGGAGTCAGGAGTGAGAGGATCTAGAAGTGTTAGGGGGCGGGGTGCCCAAACTCCTGATTCCTCACTCCTCACTCCTCCACGTCCTTGTTCCCACCCGCCCCGACCGTCATCTTTTCCCGCATGCGATTCACCGGCTTCATTCTCGCCCTTTCGAGCCTCCTTGCCTCACCGAGCGCTGGGCAAGATCCCGGTGTCTTCCTCGTCTCCGACCTTGCGGTCGACGGATACGGCAACACGATTGACCACCCGGTGATCCAGGTGCGCGACAACCTGATTGTCGACGTGCACTCGTCTCGTGAACGTCCGGCGAACGCTCGAATAATTGATTTGACGGGTTACACCGTTTTGCCCGGCTTGATCGATGGCCACGTGCATATCACGGCCAATTATGAACGCGGCGCTCGTGATGCAAAGCTGGCGTTGTACGGCGCCCGCAACGCGCGTGTGGTGTTGATGAGCGGGTTTACGACAGTGAGGAGCCTGGGAGATCCCAACTTCGCCGCGATCGACCTGCGCGACGCCATCGAAGCCGGCGTCGTGATCGGGCCCCGGCTCACCGTGTCGTCCCAATGGATCGATGACGACATTCTGGCGGGGGCGGAAGGGGATCGAGTGCAACGAGGTGAACGCCCCGCAGGTGAAGCGGAGATCCGGGAGCTGGTCAAACGAAAGGCTCTGGAGCACGGCGTCGACTGGATCAAGGTGATGGCGACGAGGAGCAGCAGGCAGGGGGGATCACCAGTCTATTCACAGGAACAGCTCAACTGGTTCGTCGATGAGGCCACAAAGCATGGTAAGCCCGTCTCGGCGCACGCCCATGCGCCTGCGGGCGTGCAGCCTGCAGTGCTGGCTGGCGCGCGCACCATCGAGCACGGCGCATTGATGGACGCGGACGCGATCGCGTTGATGGTGGACCGCGGAGCGTATTTGTGTCCCAACCTGTACTTGGGTGAGTACTACGTGCAACACGCCGACCGGATGGGCTTCTCGGCCGAGGCGCTACGGTACACGCGAGAATTCCTCCCGATCCGCACCCGCGTCTTCACGAACGCGGTGAATGCAGGTGTCAAGATCATTTTTTGTACGGACGCGAACCGCGGTTGGCTCTGGGAGGGGAACACCGCAATCGAGTTTCGCCGGCGTCATGCAGCGGGTGAGTCCCTCAAGGATGCAATTGCCAGCGCCACAACGGAGGCGGCTGAGGCCCTGTTCCTGACTGATCGCGGCAACCTCGAGGCCGGAAAGCTCGCGGACATCATTGCCGTCCGGGGCAACCCACTCGAGGACATCGAGGCTCTCATGCGCGTTGCCTTCGTCATGAAGGACGGCAAGGTATATCGTCAGCCGATGCAGCCTGCGCCAGGAGCGAGGGATTAGAAGACTAGGGTAGGCCCCTGCGCTGGCCAGGGAACTAGGATCGAGGAGCGAGGGCACCCCAACCTCCCTAGCTCCTCACTCCTCTCTCAGCTTACCAGCGACGAGAGTTTCCCCCACCGTTTGTAGAACCTGTCAAAAAACAGCAGATGCACCCACACGGCGGCCCAACCCACCGTACCGAGCACGACCATCTGCGCGGTTCGAAGTAAGCTACCAATGATCCGAGGGAGGAAGGGAATGGTGAAGACGAGCAACGGGGAAAGCAGTAGCAGTGCAATCACCGCGTTGAGCGCGGTATTCCCGGATATCCGTAGCGTATCCAGCGAGATGCCCTGGCTCCCCACTTCAGTGGAGACGAGTGTACCGATGAGCCGATTACCGAGCCGCAGCTCATAGAGCCAATACCCCAGCGCGATGAGCGCGACGACAGAAAACAGTGCACCGACCCCCAGGAGTCGACGTGTCCACGGTTCTCCCAGGGCGTTCTTTGCCTTTCTGAGGAGTGCATGCCCCCACAGCCGTTCGATCTTGAAGAGGCGTTGCCGACCCACGTCGAGAATATCTTTGAAGCGCTGAGATGCCGACGCACGGATCGGCGGTGCGTTCGTGTCCGCTTCCGTGTCGCTCATGAAGGGCTCGACATCCAGAAAAGGCCACCGGGTCTGACGGGTTTCGGAAGTGTGCGCTGCATGTGCGGATGGAAAGACACGTCCGGCCTCTGACATGATCATTTTGTATCCGCTATACATGAGTGCGTACGCCTCGGCATCGCAAAAGCTATCGAGATCGGTGCGAATTCCCGAAAGGTACGCTTGTACCTCATTGCGGATGCCATAGCCCGTGACACCGCCTTTTACCGTCTCGTTGGATTTGGGATCGTAACAGCCGATCCAGTCAACGGCTTCACCCTGCAGGTCTTTTTTCAGGTGAACGTGCGCGAAATGCGTGAGAAGTCCCGTGTCCCGTCGCGCGACGAGGTCGCGATACTGCGCTTGTCGTACTCTGTCCATCAAGATCGCATTAGAGCGAAGTGGAACACTCAGCGGGCTGTTGCTCGGAAAATCTTCATTGTCCATCTGTCCGCTCGCGTCACTTACGACGATCGTGCGACAGTCCTGCTCCAGCAGGCTGGCAACACCCTGATTGTCGAACACGCCTCCGTCCACGAGGCGAACAATCCGATGCTTGTCGCGCCCGTAGAGCTTCTTCAGGGTTGTGGGATCGAACAACCCCGGAACACAGGCGGAAGCGGCCACCGCCTTGCCCAGTGTGGTCTCGCTATGTCTGCCCGGCGCCTCACCGCCAAGGTAGAGGCGTCGGAGTCGGTAGTTCGCGTCTACTTGCGAGTCCACAGCGGCCGGTGACTCACCCATCCACGTTCCGGTGAACTGCCAGTTATGGCCGGTGTTCAGGGTTGTGGCATTCAAGATGAGCATGGGCACCTTGTTCTTGCGCCGCCAGTTGTGTCGAGTCGGCCGGAAGCCCGCAAAGTCGCCTTTCGGGATGATGCAGAGGTCTGTGAGCTTCCACGGACCCTTGCCACGCGCATCCCTTTTGCGTGTCTTCGATTTGTTGCGCACGGGACCGTAGAGATACCTCTCGAACAGCTCTCCCGCCCGGTCCGTGCGGGAGTATGCACCCAAGGGATTGGCCATCCGGAGGTTTGCCCAGGGGTTGGCGAGCACCCGGGTCCGAATGTTCTGCTGCACGCCCCCGTAGAACTCATCGATCAGCTCCTTGACTAGGCTGACGTAGGGCTCCGGCCCCTTCAGATCGCCATCGGCGCGATTCTCGAGGAGCTGACCGAGCTTGAGGTAATAATGCGCGCCAACCACGGCGCCCCCGGAGACGCAGGACAGGACTTCTACGTGGCGGAGCAGGTCGAGCTCGGCAAGCCCAGCTAGGACGCCGAGATGGTAGAGTGAGGCCCGAAAGCCGCCGCCGGACAGCGCGATGCCGAATTTCGCGTAGCCGTCCGTTTCAAGCACGTGGCTATCCTCACCGAGAAACTGTCCAACTGTTTCTTTGGCGATTGTGGGGAACTCGCCCGCATGTGCAACTCTGTCGCGCAGTCGATCGATGAGCTCGCGTACCGAGCGTTCGTAGAGCCAGCCGGGGACATAGGGAAGCAGCTCGTGCGCAAGCTTGAGCATGCGCTTTGCGTCCAACCAATGCTCCGCGGGTGGTCGATGTTGCTCTTCCTCCGCCATTCGCGGAAGTGACAGACCAGGCACGGAGGCTTCCGGTAGCGTGCTATCATGAAAGGGAAAGTGCAGCTCGGCGAGATTGATCAGGCGGCGGAACTGCTCCTGCGGGAAGAGCGTGTCGTTCTGTTCTAAACGCTGATTGACGAAGCGGTGGAGTGCCGCCCCATGGGTCCATTTCTGGGTCTCCTCGCTCCATTCTTGCAGCGTCCGGTCCCGAATGCGCAATGCCCTATGACGGAGCTGCTTTGCCACCTGCTCCAGGGGGATCTCGTAGGTGGTGCGCCCTACCGGCGCGGCTCCCGACGGATGCTCCGGGGGCTGCTGATCTGAAGGCGTGAGAGGCAGGCCAAGCATGCTTCTCAGGTCCTCGTCCTCGATGGCCTGCACTTCGCGCTTCGCCTGCCTTCCGAATTCGTCGGATATGTCTGCAAGGCATTCCAAAACATGTATGACTTCGGCCGTCGTGCTGAGCCGGCGGTTTCGAGCTCTGGCGGTATTGCCGCGCGCCCGCTCCTGCTTCAGCGCCATCATGTAGTGGACGAGTGCGCGCTCGAGGTGGGACTTGTTGCGCGTGCGCTGCCAGTTGAGCTTCCAGATGAATCCGGCGCAGTGGCGAATCAACTCGTGTTCGTCTGCGTCCAGCTTCCGCTGGTTCTGCGTGAGCACGTCCCAAGCCTTTTGGATCCGATAGTCTGCCGGTAGATCGGTCGCGAGCGCGGTCACGACAGCGAGCTCGGCCCGGATTTCGGTCAGGAGGCGATCGTGGTCCGGCCGCTGCCGCGCCCATTCGGGTAATCCAATTTGCCCCGTGGCAGAACGGAGAAACCACCGCATCAACAAACGCCTGGCCAGGTTGATGGGGAAGCTTCGTCTCCTCAGCTCTTTCGCCAACTCGAGGACAGCTTCTGGATTCTCGAGCGCCGGATCGCGCTCGAGTGGCAGGTCGTCCAGTCCCGGAGCCGCTTTCTTATCGTCAGCTGAGCGCGCAGTCCGGTCGGCTAACACGCATGTGGCGCGAACAACAAGTGCTTCCGCCAGAATGTGGCGTAGCGCCTCCGCACGATTCTTGAGCGTTGACCGCTGGCGGGTCCAGTTGCTCGCCGTTCTCGCCCCGAGGACCTCGCTCATTTGGAAATGCGTGCGCTTGAGCTGATCGTCCGCATCCCGATACAAGTGGAATGCAACCAATGAGGCACGTGCGTAGAGGCCCCTGGCGATCCCGGATTCGGAACGTCCAGCAGTCGTCAGCAGTGCTTGGGCGAGTTTCAACCGTTGCGACAGATTTCCTCGTGTGGGGCTCGAGAGTCTCGTCGCGAGCACCTCTGTGGTCAGTGAGACCAAGATCTGTGCGGCGGCTCCCTCGAAGGGGCCCCGGAGGAGACGCTCCGCGTGCCTCAGCCGCGCGCCAAATTCCGGGTCACCCGCGTCCCGGCGCTGCTCCGCCTGACTGGCCGATGAGTCCGGGATCCAACTCATCGCCTTTACGACAGCTCGGTGCGACATCACCTGGTCGACAAGCATGACCGACTCTCCAATCCGGTTCTGCCTGGAAATATCTCGCTCTCGAGTGTACGGAGCTAGGCGCTTCGCCGGAACTGTTGCCCGGTCCGGGCGCCCGAAGATCTGTCGAACCGGACGCCTCGACGGTTGCGTTCCGTTGTGCCGATGCTCCCACGCGGCGGAGGCCCGGACGATCGCTGGAGCAGGCCTCAGGGGCGTGGATGTTGCGGGCGCGCCACAGCTTGACAGCCTCTAGCCCACGCGAGCATGATCTCGTCGGCGTCTGAGGTCCCGCTCAGCGCGAAACCAGAACTCACACAGGAGGCAACGCCATGAAAGTGGTAACTCGTATGGGCACGTCTGTGCTCGCGGCGGCAATCGTGTTCGCGTGCGGCGAACAGGTCGCGGAACCCGATTTCTCCCTGCAAGCAGACGGTTTCGAGGTTCAGGCCAAAAAGATCGCGGGCTCGCAGCATGGCGGACGTCCGCTCTCGGCAAACCTGACGGGTGCCGCGGAGGTTCCGGGTCCGGGTGACCCGGACGGTAGTGGTTCGGCCGATGTGACGCTGAACCAGGGTCAGGGGGAAGTGTGCTTCGACATTGTCGTGGAGGACGTCGATCCGATTGTTGCGGCGCACATCCATGTCGGGTCGGCCGTCGAGGCGGGCCCCGTGGTCGTCAACTTTGACGTGGCTCAGAACGGTTTGAGCGGTTGTGTCGCCGCGGACGCCGATCTGATCAAGGCGATCCGTCAGAACCCCGGAGGATACTATGTGAACGTCCACAACGCGCCGTTCCCACCGGGTGCGTTGCGCGGGCAGCTGTCCAAGTAGGAGATCGAAGTCCAGCGTCTCAATAGCGGAGCCCCGGGTCGAACGCTCGGGGCTCTGTCGTTTGGGTCCTCGGCTTCTGCCATGGTGCTGCCCCAGTCGCTATTCGGAGATTGTTGAGTGCCGTTGTACCTTCTTCAGGACTTCTCTCCGGAGCCAGCGTGCAGCTCGCCCACCGAATGTCCCGTCTCGGACCCGAAACCGCATTCAACGTCCTGGCCCGCGCGAAGGCGCTCGAGGCTCAAGGACGCGACATCATCAACCTGGGTATCGGCGCGCCCGATTTCCTGACCCCGCCAAACATCGTCGCGGCGGGCAAACAGGCGCTCGACGACG
>JBFHWR010000028.1:0-18091 GCA_041599395.1 Gemmatimonadales bacterium
GGATAGAGAGCGGACGAATGTCCACGGTGGCGCGATTGCCATAGGGCACCCACTCGCGGCCAGTGGTAGCCGCATTACGATTCACCTCTTACACGCGCTTCGCCGAGCGAAAAAGAAATACGGACTTGGATCCGCATGCATTGGCGGAGGACAAGGCGCGGCTGTGATTGTCGAGGCGTATTGATGGAAATCCTGCTTGCCTTGTTGGCTGGCACCGTCGCATACGCATTCGCCAGCCTGCGCATTCTGAAACAATACGAGCGAGGTGTGACGTTCCTTCTTGGGAAATATTGGGCGACGAAAGGACCGGGGCTGGTGTTCATTCCTGCGGGTATCGCCCGCATGCAGCGGACGTCGCTGCGCATTATCGCCATGGACATCCCGCCGCAGGACGTCATCACGCGGGACAATGTGTCTATCAAGGTGAACGCGGTGCTCTACATGCGGGTCCAAACTCCGGAACTCGCGGTCATCGAGATCGAGGACTACCTCTTTGCCACGAGCCAGCTCGCGCAGACCACGCTGCGGAGTGTCTTGGGTGAGGTTGAGCTGGACGAACTGCTTGCCGATCGGCATAAGATCAACGGCATCTTGAAGGAGATCGTAGACGAACGCACCGAGCCATGGGGCATCGAGGTCTCGGCGGTGGAGGTCAAAGACGTCGACCTCCCGGTTGAAATGAAGCGCGCAATGGCACGGCAGGCTGAATCCGAACGCGAGCGCCGCGCCAAAGTGATCGCCGCTGAAGGTGAGTTTCAGGCTGCTGGCCGGCTGTCCGAGGCAGCGGCCATCATCAGTCAGCAGCCCGCTGCGCTCACGCTTCGATTCCTCCAGACCATGGTGGAGATTTCGAGCGAGCAATCGTCGACCGTTCTGTTGCCATTACCGATCGACATCATCAAGCCCTTTACGGAATTGGCCACTAAGCTGGCCGCGTCGCATGAGAAGCAACTTCCGGAAGAGACCGGCACCGCGCTTCCTCTGCCCGACACGTCCGAGAAGATTCGGCAACCGCAGTAGCGCATGACTGACCTGGTTCCCCGCGATTCGCGCATCGACGGCGCCACGCTCGAGCGAGTCATTCAGCGCGCGGCGGAACTGCAAGCGAAAGATCGGGAATTCGGCGAGGGCCTCACCGAGTCGGAGTTGATGGAGTTGGGGAGTGACGTCGGCATTCCGTCGGTGTACCTGCGCCAAGCGCTTCTGGAAGAACAAGTCGGGGTGGTCCGGGCGCCGGAACGCGGTGCATTGGCCTGGCTCACCGGACCCCGCCGCGTAGCCGCCGAACGCTCGATTGCCGGAGGCTCATCCACTATCGAGGCGCAACTCCGCACGTGGTTTACGGAGGGCGAGCTGCTCCAGGTGAAGCGGCGACTCCCCGACCGAACCACGTGGGAACCGAAGGAAGGCGCCTTTGCCTCCCTGAAGCGGTCCCTCGGGTTGGGCGGGCGGAGCTATCTCCTGGCCCGCGCGCGGGAGATCCTGTCTCGAGTGACCGAGTTGGACGAACACCGCTGTCACGTGCAGCTCGTGGCCGATCTCGGCAACACCCGCAACGAATATCTCGGCGGGGCCGCGCTCCTGGGCACGGCAGGCGGCGCCGCCAGCGGCATCGCAATCGCCGCAGGAGTCATTGCACCGGTCGCATTGATCCCGGTTGCCGCAGCGATCCCGTTGGCAATTGTCGCCGCGCGGAGCCGACGCCCCAAGGTCGAGCGCGTCCACGTCGCCTTGGAGCAGGTCCTCGACCGCCTCGAGCACGGCGAGCTTCGTCAGCGGCGAGTGCAGGCAGGACCGCAGCACGGGGCGCTCGGATGGATCGCCGATGAAATCAAGAAGAGTCTCGATGTCTGAAATCGAACAACTCAACCGGAGAACATGAGCGGGTATGGCTGACATAAAGAGCGCGGGTATGGCTGACATAAAGAGCGTTGGGGTCTTGGGGTGCGGCTTGATGGGGAGAGGCATCGCGCAAGTCTCGGCACAGGCCGGGTATCCGACGACCGTCCGCGAGGTGACGGACGATCTCAATGCAAAAGGTCACGCCGCGATCGGCGCATCACTCGATAAGTTCGTGGAAAAAGCAAAGATCTCCGCCGACGATCGTGCGGCGGTGTTGAAGCGGCTCAGCTTCACCACGAATGTCGGCGACCTCAAGAACTGCGACATCATCATCGAGGCGGTCACAGAGGATCTCGATATCAAGAACGAACTCTGGAAGCAACTGGATGGGCTGTGCGGGCCGAAGACCCTCTTTGCTTCCAACACCTCCAGCCTCACCATCGCTGCGATGGCGGCGGTTACGGATCGAGCCGACCGCTTTGTCGGGCTACACTTCTTCAACCCGGTCCCTCTCATGAAGCTGGTTGAAGTCGTTCGAACCGTCACCACGAGCAAGGAGACCTTCGCCAAGGCCATGGCGTTCGCGCAGTCGCTGGGTAAGCAGCCGATCGCCGCAAAAGACAGCTCCGGGTTCATCGTCAACCTGCTATTGGTTCCCTATTTGTTGGACGCCATCCGCGCCCTGGAACAGGGAGTCGGCTCCGTGCCGGATATCGACAAGGGGATGGTCCTCGGAACCGGACACCCGATGGGACCGTTCACGCTGCTGGATTTTGTCGGCCTGGATACGACCCACAAGATTGCCGAGATCATGTTCAACGAATATCGCGAGCCGCGATACGCTCCTCCGCCGTTGCTGAAGCGCATGGTGTTGACCGGCATGCACGGCAAGAAATCGGGACGCGGCTTCTACGACTACTCCACGAAGCCGCCCTCCGTCGCTGACCTGGGGCTTTGATCCATGCTTTGGAACACAGCCGCCGAACTCCACGCCGCGCTCAACGATCTCCCCGTCGTCCTGTTGTTGTTGGCTCTCGTGTTTGACATCCTCGGGGGCGCTCTCAAACGCGAATCCCTGAGGGCGGCCGGTTTTTGGACCCTGGTTGCCGGGGCGGGTGGAGCCGTCCTGGCGCTGGTTTCCGGACTCCGTGCAGAGGACAGCATCGAGCACGGGGGGAGCGTGCACTTGGTCTTGGAGCGTCACGAGACCCTGGCCATCGTCACCACGGTGTTGTTCGGGGGCTTGGCGTTGTGGCGCATCATTCGCTACCGTGGCATGACCAAGAATGAACGACCCGCCTATTGGGTGGTCGGTGCGCTGGGCGCGCTGTTTCTCATCTGGACGAGCCATGTGGGTGGGACGATCGTCTACCGGCACGGTGGCGGAATTCCAACCAGCGTAATGGAGGGTGCCCTACAGGAACGATCGACGGGACATGCACACGCGTCCGGCGAAGAGCACGAGCATCCGGCCTCCTCCGGCGACTCGACCGCTCCAGCCGGCATGACGCCCGACAGCATCGCGCCGCCGGATACCGCGGCGCATCAACACGACCAGTGAAACGGCCGTTCATCATCCTCGTCCTCGCGGGTGCAGCAATTGTCGGTAGCTGCGGAGCGGGCGGCGTGCGGCCGCGGTATCAACCATTCGCCGGAAGCGTCAGCGATACGATTCCCGCGCCGCCGGACGACGTCATTCGCGCGCTCGAACTACTCGTGCGTGCGGAGAGTTTGCCGCTCCGGCAATCCAGCGCGAGAGAGGGGTACTTGGAAACTGGTTGGTTCAACGCTGAGACCGGACGGTGGGGCGGAGGCGCCAGTCTCAATACAAAGGAAGTCGCCCGAATCCGGTTTTGGACCGATGAAGTGCGCGAAGGCACGAGCATCGTTGTCGGTGAAGCGGCAACGCGGCGGATCGTCGATCCCTCCGTTGCCGATCGCGAGACTGAGACTCGGGTGCCTGACGGGCATGCCGCGGACTCGATTCTCCGCAGAGTACTCGACTCGCTCCGCGCCCGGACCGGACGGTGATGATCACACCATCTTCCAAATCCGTTGAGCACGCCTGGCCATCCAGCGACTTGCCTGGAGCGATGGAGAGGGAGAGCGATCGGGCGCTGTGCGAGGATCTGCTCCCAAAAGTCTCTCGCACGTTTGCACTGGGCATCGGCCTGCTGCCGCACGGCTTAGAGCACTCCGTGTTGGTTGCGTACCTCCTCTGCCGGATCGCCGACACGATCGAAGACACGACGCTGCTCGACCCGACGGACAAGGTCACGCTCCTGATGCACTTTCAGCAATGTCTGGAAGACGATCATCTCGACGCAGCGCACCTGCGGCAGGCGTTTCGACACTGGACCACGGACGACGAACGCCTTACGCATGACGCCAACGTCGTTCTCCGAGAGTTTCGGCGGCTTCCGGCGCCGCATCGTGCCGTCATCGCGCCTCGTGTGCAGGAAATGTGTCGCGGCATGGCGGAGTTCGCGGGGGAAGTACCACGGCAATCCGAACACGATCTGAGCGCCCTGGCGACGCTCGAGGACCTCGACCGGTACTGCTACTACGTTGCCGGCACCGTGGGGCAGCTGCTGACCGATCTCTTCCGGCTCCACTACCCCGCGCTCGCACCCAGCCGCTACAGGCAATTGCAGTCGCTCGCCACCAGCTTTGGTCTGGGCCTCCAATTGACCAACATCATCAAGGATGTGGCGGACGATCGGCAGCGTGGATGGAGCTTTGTGCCGCGGCAACTCTGCCAGCTCGTGGGGATACAGCCGGAAGATGTGCAGTCGGAGAAACACCGGCTCGAGACCAAGCGGGTCATGACCCTCTTGATCAACAAAGCCAAGGGCCATCTCTGTGACGCGCTCGACTACTGCACCGCGCTCCCGCGGCGCCAGTACCGCATCCGCCTGTTCTGCCTGACCCCCCTGTACCTCGCGGTGCGGACATTGCGCCGCGCCGAACGCGACCGCGAACAATTCGAAGGAAACCACACGGTCAAGATCACGCGGCCCGAGGTGCGGCGAACGGTGTTCGCGACTCGTACCTTTGCCCCGGTAAACGCGTTCGTGCGCTCATATTTTCGGCGGCTAGCCGGCTCGGACTGGTGGCAACACTGCCATACATGAACCCGCAGGATGGTGGGCAATGAGACAGTATCTCGACTTGCTGCATCACGTCCTCGACCATGGCGAGTCCAAAGAGGATCGCACGGGAACCGGGACACGCAGTGTTTTTGGGTATCAAATGCGCTTCGATCTCGCAGATGGCTTCCCGTTGGTGACGACCAAGAAGTTGCACGTCAAGTCCATCATCTACGAGTTACTGTGGTTCTTGAGGGGTGAGACCAACGTTCGTTATCTCAATGAGCACGGGGTAAAAATCTGGGATGCGTGGGCGGACGAACGGGGCGAGCTCGGCCCGATCTACGGGTATCAGTGGAGATCCTGGCCTACCGTGAGCGGCGGCCACGTGGATCAAATTGCGAAGGTCGTCGAGGAGATCCACACCGACCCCCACTCCCGGCGGCTCATCGTCAGCGCGTGGAACCCAGCTGACATACCGAACATGGCGCTGCCGCCATGTCATACGCTGATGCAATTCTACGTCTCGAGCGGCCGGCTATCGTGCCAGCTCTACCAGCGTAGCGGCGATCTCTTCCTGGGGGTCCCTTTCAACATCGCGTCCTACGCGCTGCTCACGATGATGATGGCTCACGCCACTTGCCTAGCGCCGGGAGAGTTTGTCCACACCTTTGGGGATGTTCACCTGTATCACAATCATCTCGACCAAGCGGAGATACAGCTAACCCGCGACCCCCTCCCGCTTCCAACGATGGAACTCAATCCCGACGTGCGTTCCATCTTCAACTTCCGCTTCGAAGATTTCAACCTGCAAAACTATGAAGCTCATCCACACATTCGCGCTCCCATCGCCGTCTAGTGATCGCGCTGGTTGCGGCCGTTGCTGAGAACGGCGTCATCGGGTTGGCTGGTGAGCTGCCGTGGCACCTGCCCAAAGATCTGAAGTTTTTCAAAAACCTCACGGTGGGCCATGCCGTGATCATGGGTCGAAAGACGTTTGACACCGTGGGTCATGCGTTACCGGATCGCTGGAATGTCATCGTCACTCGGGACCCGCAGTATCGCCGCGCCGACGCCACGGTCGTTCACAGTATCGAAGAGGCACTCCGGGTTACCCGCGGTGCGGATCGCGTCTTTGTCGTCGGGGGCGGCGAGATTTACCGCGTGGCACTCCCCTACGCAACACGGATGTACTTGACTGTGGTCCACGGGGAGTTCGAGGGGGACACGTCGTTTCCGGAATTCGATCCTGCGGAGTGGACCCTGGCGCAGGACGAACGTCACGAGGCGGACGAGAAACACGCCTATGCGTTCAGTTTCCGCCGTTTTGAACGGCTCAACGAAGCCCGCGCGCTCTCGTAGCGGCGCAGGCACGATGTCCTCCTGGTTGTATATCCTGCTACTTGGCTTCTGCTTCTTCTTTCTTGTGCTCCTCTATGATTTTCTGCGCGATGTCCGGCGGGACCTCCTGATACGCGCGTAACTTCCACCGGAAGGTGCCGCGGCCGTGCGTCATGGAGTGAAGCTGCGTCGAGTACCTGTACATGTCCGCCTCCGGGACGAGCGCCTTCACCTTGGTGAGACGTCCGTCGGATTCGGTCCCCAGAATCTGGCCCCGACGGGCGGAGAGATCCCCCATCACGTCACCGAGGTTTTCGCCCGGGGTCCAGACCTCCACATCGTAGATGGGTTCCAGGATCACCGGTTTCGCCTTGAGTGCCACGTTCCGGAACGCGGCGATGCCCGCCATCTTGAAGGCCTGCTCGCTGCTATCGACGTCGTGATAGCTGCCATCGTAGCATTCCACCTTGAAATCGACCACGGGATTGCCTGCAAGCACGCCGCGTACCGATGCTTCCCGGATGCCCTTGTCGACCGCGGGGATGTACTTACTCGGGATCGACCCACCAACGATCTGGCTCTCGAACTCATACCCCTTCCCACTGCCAAGCGGTAAGATGCGGATATGACAGTCCCCAAACTGTCCCCGCCCCCCGGTTTGTTTCTTGTGCCTTCCTTGTCCCTCCGCCTTGGCCTTGAACGTCTCGCGGTACGCCACTTTGGGCTTCTTCAGTTCAGCGTGCACGCCAAACTTGCGTTGTAACCGATTCAACACCACCTCGAGATGACGCTCCCCACGTCCGCTGATCAGGGTCTGCATTCGTTCCCCATCGTACTCGAAGTGGAACGTCGGATCCTCGTCGTGGAGCTTCTGAAGGCCCGTCGCCAGCTTGTCTTCTTCTCCGCGCTTGGCAACCTCGACGGCGAGCACGATCAACGGCTCTGGAAACGGGATTTTTGGCAGCGCAATCGGCGTACTCTGGGTCGATAACGTGTCGTTCGTGTGCGTGTCTCTCAGCTTGGCGACGACGCCGATATCGCCGGCATGCAGCTCTGGCACTTCCGTGCGCTCCTTCCCTTGCGCGACGGAAAGATGATTCAATTTTTCAACCGACTCCCGGGGCGCATTGAACGTCTCGCCGCCGTTGCTCACTTTGCCCGAGTAGATGCGGAAGAACGACACATCGCCCACGTGCGGTTCAGAAACCGTCTTGAAAACCTGGGCGACGAACGGTCCGTCATCGGCGGCCGCGATCTCCACGTCTTTGACCGATTGCCACGTCTTGAGCGCAACTGGCGGCCTCGCCGTGGGCGGTGGTGCAAGCTCACACAGCTTGGACAATACCGCGCGCATGCCATATGTCAGGTGCGCTGAGCCGCAGAGCAGGGGGAACAGTTCGCCTTGCGCCATGCCGCTCCGCATAGCAGCAATCGCCTCGTCGCGTGACAACTCCTCGCCGCCGAGATACCGCTCCAAGAGCGCGTCATCCGTTGTGGCGATGGTCTCGATCAGTTCCTGGGAGTATTGGTCGAATCGTGACTGGTACTCATCCGGAACCTCTGTCTCTTTGTACTCCCCCGTCTTCGTGCCCTTCGTGTAGCGATGGCACTTCTTGGAAAACAAATTGATAATCCCGTGAAACTCCGGACCCTCGCCAACTGGGATCTCGATTGGTATCACTTTGGCCGTGAGGTTCTGCTTGATATCCTGATAGGCCTTTTCAAAGTCGGCATGTTCCTTATCGACCATCGACACGAAAAAGAACGTCGGTATGCCGCGCTCCGTCGCGTACTCCCACACCTTTTCGGTTCCAACCTCGACGCCGGAGGTGCCCCCAACCACGATCAGTGCTGCGTCCGCAGCGTACACGCCCGCGAGCGCATCCCCAGTGAAATCGAGATAACCCGGAGTGTCAATCAGGTTGATCTTCGTGTCCATCCATTCCGCATGGGCTAGTGCCAGGCTGATGGAGTATTTACGGTCGATTTCATCGGGGGTGTAATCGGTGAGTGCGGTACCTTCGTCAACTGAGCCATGCCGCTTGCTGCTGCCGGAAACGAACGCGAGGGCGTCGACAAGAGATGTTTTACCACTCGCGCCGTGTCCGACGACGGCGACATTCCGAATTGCATCTCCTTGATAGACACGCACGTGCCTTACCTCCTTGAACGGGGACGGAAAACATGCCGGGCGTGCACAGAGCTGTCAATCCTCGGCGGCGTCACCCCAAGCGGCCGCTCGTAGCCACTCACGGTGCCGCTGCGTATTCGCAGCACCCCATCCTCCACCTCCATGCTATCCCCAGGAAACTCAAGGACTTGGCATTCGTTGTGCGCGTTGTCGCCCGCCTGCAACTCTTGCGCATCGCCCATGCGCGACGTCACTTGCGTAGGAGACTGGTTGTTACCCAACAAGCGGCCGGAGACGGCTTCCGGCCCGCGAAGCGTCACCGTCGTCCCCCGTTAACTCCGGCGGTGCGGCCTCGTCTCATCAATTCGAGGAGCGTTATGGGCTGATGCGCACACGTCCGCCGAAGCTCGCCATCGTAATCGCTCTGGCTCAATGCCTCGTCGCGTCCAACGAAACGGCCGTTGCACAGGCGCCGCCGACCGCCGGGGAGACGGAGCGCAACCGGGTCGTACACCTTCTCAACCGGATCGCGTACGGGCCGCGACCGGGTGATGTTGACCGCGTACTTGCCGTTGGAATCCCCAAGTATATCGACCAACAACTGCACCCCGAGCAGATTCCTGACACAACGCTCGAACGCCGCCTCGGCGAATTCCAGATCCTGAACCACTCGCCCAGTCAGCTGGCCCGTATCCAGAGAGCGATGCTTGCGGAGGCACAGCGACACGCGGAAAGACCGCGGGCGGAACCCACTGCTCGACCCGCACAAGACCGCCTGCGCGCGTTAGTGAAAGAATTCCAGACACTGCCCGTGCTTCGCGCGGTATTGTCCGAGCGGCAGCTCTACGAGGTCATGGTCGATTTCTGGACCAATCACTTCAATGTCTACATGGGCAAGGGGCACGAGCGTGTGTTCATGCCGTCGTATCTCGAAGAGACGATTCGACCGAATGCACTCGGGACGTTTGAGGAGTTGCTCGTTGCGACGGCGCAGAGCTCCGCCATGTTGTTTTATCTGGACAACTACCAGTCCGTTGCCCCGGGATCGCGGCCCCCGCAGGCTCGCCGTCACAGTACGAACACCATGCGCCGTTCGACTGATCCGCCCGATTCGCCTCTTTCGCAGCTGCAGCGGCGTGCTGACTCGATCCGTGCACGGCAAGCGGCACGGTTCCCGACTGGACTGAACGAAAACTATGCGCGCGAACTACTCGAGCTGCACACGCTCGGCGTCGATGGCGGCTACACCGAGCAGGATGTCGTCCATGTCGCCCGTATCTTCACGGGGTGGAGCACCCGCGTAAATCGTGGAGGACCGATGGTCTTCCTTCCGTGGGCCCACGACTCTGGGGGGAAAACCGTGCTCGGACGGGTATTTCCTCCCCATCGCGGCATGGAAGAGGGCCTGGAGCTGCTTCGCATGCTGGCCGATCATCCTGCCACCAGACGCCATGTGAGTGCGAAGCTGTGCGCCCGGTTCGTCAATGACACACCCCCCCGTGAGTGCGTGGATGAAGCTGCCGAGGCGTGGGAACGGTCCGATGGGAGCATTCGCGAAGTCGTCCGGGCAATTCTCGTGTCAGATGCGTTTTGGGATGAACCAAACCGCGCTGCGAAATTCAAGACGCCGCTCGAATTCGTCGCGAGTGCCTTTCGGATACTCGGGGCCGATCTCGATCCGTTGCCGGACCTCGCTACGCACGTCGCGACCCTTGGCCAGCCGCTCTTCTGGTGGGGACCGCCCAACGGATACCCGGAGGATCAAGCGTCGTGGATGAACGCCGGATCGTTGGTTCGCCGCTTCGTGTTCGCGCAAATGCTGGCGACGGGCCGCCTGCCGGGCACCCGATCGGGACTGGACGCGACTGTTCCCCTCGGAGCGAATCGGGAAGTCCTGATTACACGCATTGAGCGTCATGTGCTCCAGGATAGAGCGACACCGCACACGCGTCGGATCATGCGTGAACAGTCAAGCACAATACGGGTGCCCGCAACCGCCCGCGCCGTCATCCTCAGTTTGGCGCTCGGCAGCCCGGAATTTCAACGTCAATGATGGATCGTCGGGTTTTCGTCAAAGCCGGTGGGCTGGCGTTGGTGAGCCTGGGCGTCGACCCCGTGTTTCTCACACGAGCCGCCTACGCAACCGGGCGGGGCGAGCGCGCGGCGGATCGCAAGAAGATTCTCGTTTGCGTTTTCCAGCGCGGAGCAGTCGACGGCCTGAGCATGATCGTCCCCCACGGTGATGGCCTATACTATCAAGAGCGGCCGCGTATTGCCATTCCCCGTCGGGGCAACCCCGGCGGCGTCATCGACCTCGACGGTCACTTTGGGCTCCATCCCTCTCTGGCGCCCCTCCTCCCCTTCTACCGGAGCGGCGCGCTTGCCGCCGTCCATGCGGTGGGATCTCCCAGTACGACGCGGAGCCATTTCGACGCGCAGGACTACATGGAATCCGGTACCCCGGACATCAAGAGCACTGCGGACGGATGGCTGAACCGCCAGCTGCAACATTCCCGTTCACACGAGAATACGCCTTTTCGGGGGGTCGCGATCGGACCCCATCTCCCACGCATCCTTCGAGGAGACGCGGCGGCCATCGGGATCGGCCAACTGAATGCCTTCGACTTCCGAGGCCCACCGGGTGCACGAGAACGGATGATCACCGCGTTTCGTGACCTGTACACCGGTGACCGGTCGAGCCTCCTCGCCACCACGGCCGAAGAAGGCTTCGAAGCGATCAAAATGCTCCGGGCGGCACGGGCGGCGATGCGTGGACCCGCTCACGGCGCGGAGTACCCGACGAGCCAGTTCGGGCGTTCCATGGCGCACATCGCACAGCTCATTCATGCGGATCTCGGGCTGGAGATCGCGTTTGCTGATGTGGGTGGATGGGACACGCACATCAATCAGGGCGCCGAGCAGGGGCAACTTGCCAACCGGCTCACAGACTTCGCGCAGGCCATCGCCGCGTTCATGACAGATCTGGGTCCGCGCATGGCTGACGTGGTGCTGCTGACTATGAGCGAGTTCGGCCGGACGATTGCTGAGAACGGGACCAGAGGAACCGACCACGGGCGAGCGACCGTCATGCTGGTCATGGGAGGTCCAACACGAGGCGGACACGTGTACGGGCGGTGGCCGACACTGTCACCCGAACACCGAGCCGACGGCCGAGACCTGGCCGTCACCACTGACTTTCGCGAGCTGTTCAGCGAGGTGCTCGCCGGACACTTTGGCACCGCCGACATTTCTGCAATCTTCCCAGGGTACGCTCGCCCCTCAGAACGGGGGCTCGGCGTCTTGGGTTAGCGAACGCACCGCTACAACCGATTACATTGTCCCGATGAACCTCGGCGGCGCAGCGTGTGTGGTCACTGGTGCTACCCAGGGTATCGGCCGAGCCATCGCGACGGCGTTGGGGAAGCGAGGTGCAACAGTCGCCGTGTGCGCTCGGAACGAGCGTGACGTGGCACTGCTTGCGGGAGAATTGCGCTCCATGGGGGCGCGTGCGGTGGGCGCACCATGTGACGTCGCGGACGAAGCGAGCGTCGCAGCGTTCCATTCGTTTGTTGACAGGGAGATTGGGCCGGCGGACGTCGTCGTGAACAACGCCGGAGTGGGATTCTTCGCTCCGCTGGACGAACTCACCGTCACACAATTCGATCAGACACTCGGCGTCAACGTACGCGGAACGTTTCTCGTCACGCGCGCGTTCGTGCCGGCCATGAAGTCGCGAGGGACGGGACACATCGTGAATATCGCCAGCCTGGCGGCCCGAAGCGGCTTTGAAGGCGGCACGGCATACGCCGCGTCCAAGCATGCGGTACTGGGATTCTCGCGCTCGCTGATGCTTGAACTCAGACAGTACGGCATCCGGGTCATGACGATTTGCCCAGGCTCCGTCGTCACACGCTTCTTTCGGAAAGCAGGGGCCGAGATCGAGCGCCCCGACCGGAAACTGCAGCCTGAGGACGTGGCCGACGCGGTGATTGCTGCGCTGACCCAGCCGGACCGCGCGCTGGTGTCGGAACTCGATCTCCGTCCAACGACCCCCTGACAGCGAGGTGCCTGTGCCCTAGCCACCACACAGCCGTCCCTTTTTATTCTTCGTTCACCGGCGGGTGGCACAGCGAGCACCAACTCACCAGATCGAGGGTACGCGTGATTTTCCGACAAGACCTCTTACAAGGGCGTGTGGCGTTAGTGACGGGTGGCGGAACCGGCATCGGTTTCGGGATCGCCTCAGCGCTGGCAGCATGCGGAGCCGACGTGGCCATTGCGAGCCGAAACCTCGATCATCTCCAGCCCGCAGCCGCCAAGCTCGCGGAGACGGGATCGCGGGCTCGGGCGATCCAAGCGAACGTCCGCGACCCCGAATCCGTCAAGGCAATGGTCGAGCAGACGCTCGACCAGTTCGGCCGCATCGACACGCTGGTCAATAATGCGGCCGGCAACTTCTACGCACCGTCCGCCGAGCTGTCGCCGAACGGGTGGCGCGCCGTCGTCGAGACGGATCTTTATGGGACGTTCTTTTGTTCTCAAGCCGTACACGCTGCGATGGAACAGCAGGGGGGCGGGCAGATCATCTCGATTTCGATGACGCTGCATTACCGTGGCTGGCCGAAGATGGCCCACGCCACGGCGGCCAAGGCCGGTGTCGATGCGCTGACCAAGACGCTCGCCAGGGAGTGGGGCCCGCAGAACATCACGGTGAACGCAATCGCTCCCGGGCCCATGCCCACTGAAGGGGCGACCAAGGCGTTCGCCGGCGGGGGGGACGATACGTTGCCCATCGATAAGAAGTTGCGCCGCTATATTCCGCTCGGTCGATGGGGCACCCCCGAAGACATCGGATCGATGGCCGTCTATCTCGCCAGCCCTGCGGCCGCGTGGGTTACCGGTGCGATCTTCGTTGTAGACGGCGGAAGCTCGCTGTGCGCCACGTGAAGACAAGCAGCCGCTCACGTACACGGAGCGGCAAGCTCGCGGGCACGCGTTCGTGACAGACACCTTCCTCACGATCCACTTCGTCACAGCGTCATTACTCGCCGCGTACGGCTGTCATCGGCTGTTTCTCGCGTTTTGCGCAACACGCAGTCGCGGTCGTGCGCTGGGCCCCGTCGAACCGGTTCACCTTCCAGCGGTGACCGTCCAAATCCCACTCTACAACGAGCGATATGTCGCCACGCGAGCCATTGCCGCGGCTGCTGCGCTGGACTACCCCGCACGGTTGCTCGAGATACAGGTCTTGGACGATTCCACCGATCAGACTAGCGACATCGTGCAACAACTCGTGCGTGACTTGCAGGCCGCTGGAGTGAACATTCGACACGAGCGCCGCGGCAGTCGCGAGGGGTTCAAGGCGGGGGCGCTCGCTTACGGGCTGGCCCGGGCCGCAGGTGATCTCATCGCAATCTTTGACGCCGATTTCGTCCCAAACCGCGATTTCCTGAAACGGCTGGTGGCAGAGTTCGACGATCCATCGGTCGGCGCCGTGCAGGCGCGGTGGGGACACCTCAACCGAAACAGTTCCCTGCTCACACGAGTACAGGCGCTCCAGCTCGATGCGCATTTCATTATCGAGCACGGCGCCCGATTCAGCAGGGGCTGGTTTTTCAACTTCAATGGAACCGCGGGGATCTGGCGGAAGTCCGCGATCCACACGTCGGGGGGGTGGTGCGCCGACACGTTGACGGAAGACCTGGACCTGTCGTATCGGGCGCAGCTTGCCGGCTGGCGATTCGTCTACCGGGACGACGTGGTGGTTCCTGCAGAACTGCCCGTCGAGGTCGCGGCGTACCGCCTGCAACAACAACGGTGGGCGCAGGGAGGGGTTCAAACGGCCGTCAAGCTGCTCCCGTCACTGCTGCGGGCTCCGCTTCCCTTCCTGGTGAAGTGGGAGGCATGTTGGCATCTGACCGGGCACTTCGCATACCTCCTGCTCATCTCACTGGCGGTTGCGGGCGTCGCAGCAGGACTACTGAACGGTCCGGGTTACCTCCAGTGGCTCACGCTCGTCGATGCCGTGCTCGTTGGTATCGCGACCGTCTCACTATCGGCGTTTTACCTCGTTGCGGCCAAGAAGCGAGGTGCGGAGAACTGGTGGCGGGAAGCCGTGCTTGTTCTGCCAATCATGGTACTTGGTGCAGGAATCGCCTTTGGGCAGGCGCTGGCCGTGGGACGTGGGCTGCTTCGATCCCGTACGGCGTTTCGTCGTACGCCCAAGTATCGGCAAGTTGGGGTGGGAGACCAAACATGGCGGACCGCGGTGTACCGCATATCCACTCTTCGGCCCGCCCTCGCCGAGTTCATCCTTGGCGTTGCGATCGTGACGCTCGCAATCTCGTCACCGCTCACGCGCTGGGCATACCCATCGGGACCCGTGCTCCTCATCGGTTTGGGGTTTGCGAGCATAAGTATAGGCGCATTCGCCCAGCGCCCTCGACGTTGGATTCGCCCCATGGCAACCGTGGCGTCGCATGTCAGACGGATCTGAGATCGTGAGATCCCGCATGTACCTCGTGACGACATAGTGGAACACCTCCTCGTTGGGCTCACGGCGGTCGTCGCGCTCGGCATTGCCGCGCAATGGCTGTCCTGGCGGCTTCACCTGCCATCGATTCTGTTGCTCTTGCTGGTTGGGTTAACAGCCGGCGCGCTCACCGGTTTCTTGGATCCCGACGAGTTGCTGGGAAATCTCCTCGCGCCCGTCGTTTCACTGTCGGTGGCGATCATCCTGTTTGAAGGCGGCATGAGCCTCGACATTGCGGAGTTGCGCGACATCGGCAAGGTCGTTCGAAACCTCGCAACCGTCGGAGCCTTGGTAACGTGGGCGGGGTCGGCCGCGTTCGCGTATTGGTTGCTCGATTTTGACTTGGCCCTGTCCGTGCTGTTTGGCGCGCTGTTGATCGTGACGGGTCCAACCGTCATCGGCCCGCTGCTGCGCCACATCCGTCCCGACGCACGGGTAGGATCGGCCGTGAAATGGGAGGGGATCGTCAACGATCCCACAGGGGCCATTCTCGCGGTGCTCGTTTTCGAAGCGATCGTGGCGGGAGAACCGGGGAGCGGCTTGAGCGTTGCCGCTACCGGCGTGCTGAAGGCTGCGGGAACCGGAGCGCTGTTCGGTCTGGTCGGTGCGCTCGCGTTGGTCGCCCTGCTGAAACGCCATTGGGTTCCCGATTTCCTGCAGAACCCCGTCGCGCTGGCCGTCGTGCTTTCGGCGTTCACGGCATCCAACTTAGTGCAGTCCGAATCAGGCCTCCTCACAGTCACGGTCATGGGATCTGCCTTGGCGAGCCAGCGAGTCGTGACGGTGCAGCACATCATCGAGTTCAAAGAGAATCTGCGCGTGCTGCTCATTTCAGTCCTCTTCATCTTGCTTGCCGCTCGCGTAGAGTTGAGCGCGTTCCAAGGGACGACGGTTGGGACCATCCTCTTCATCCTCGCCCTCATCCTCCTGGTGCGGCCGGCCAGTGTCGCTCTCGCGAGTCTCGGTACCAGCTTGAATTGGCGTGAACGGGTGTTTCTCGGCTTCATGGCTCCCCGGGGCATCGTCGCCGCCGCCGTGTCGTCGATTTTCGCCTTCGATCTCGCCGCGCGACCCGGAGGTTACGAGGGCGCCGACAGACTGATTCCGATCACGTTTCTCGTTATCATTGCGACCGTCGGATTCTACGGCCTCTCGGCCGGGCCTGTCGCACGTCGCCTCGGGGTGGCGTCGCCGAATCCACAGGGTTTGCTGCTCGTGGGGGCGGCGCCGTGGGTTCGCTCGCTCGCACATGTTCTCAAGAAGCTCAGAGTCAATTCGCTCCTCGTGGACTCCAATTGGGCAAACGTCGCCGCGGCGCGCCAAGACGGCCTGCGCGCGTACTATGGCGACATTCTCGTCGAGCACATCATGGAAGAACTCAACCTCAACGGCATCGGGTCGATGTTGGCCGTCACCCCGAACGATGAGGTGAACGCGCTCGCCGGTCTCCATTTTGGAGACCTGTTTGGACGGTCAGGTGTGTACCAGCTTTCCGCCAGTGCTTCGGGCGCCGGAACGAGAAAGTCGAAGATTCCCAAGCACCTGCGGGGCCGAGTGCTATTCGGTGACGGCGTGAGCCATTCGACTATCAGCCAACGGGTCGGTGCAGGGGCCGAGATCAAGGCCACTGGTCTGACCGCCGAATTTGATTACAATGATTTCCGAGCGCTGTATGGCGACGGCGCGATTCCGCTACTGACGGTGAATGACGCCGGCGAAGTCCAGATATTTACTGCGGAGCGGCCTCCCACGCCAAAAGCGGGACAGACACTGGTCAGCTTGGTAGATCTCGAAGAAACCGACCAAGGCGAGTCTGATCACTAGCCACCCGAGCCATTTTACGAGGGGGTCAGCATGCCTCTGAGCTTCATGAGCCAATTTCAGCATGCGGTACACGGACTGATGCGTATCGTCATCGGCTTTCTGTTCATGACGCATGGCGGCCAAAAGCTTTTTGGTTGGTTCGGTGCGGAGGGGCCGGCAGAGCTCATGTCGCCGTTTGGCGTTGCAGGAGTGCTGGAATTCTTTGGCGGGTTGCTCGTCATGTTCGGCGTATTCACGGGACCAGTCGCGTTTATCTTGGCGGGGGAAATGGCGGTCGCGTATTTCTGGCGACACGTCCCCCGGGGATTCTGGCCGTGGGCCAACCGCGGCGAGTTGGCGGCGCTCTACTGCTTTGTCTTTCTCTTTCTCTCCTCGGCGGGCGGCGGCCGCTTCCGGTTAGACGCGCTGTGGGCGAAGCGTAAAGACGACTGACTCGATGCGCGTGTTGCGAGCATTTGCGCTCTTGACTTGCCTGACCGCGGCCCCGGCCGGTGCCCAGGAGCAGGCCCTGGTGCTGCTTGGGTACGGGGGGCTCACCGTACCCACGGTCGGTCTCGCGGATGGGGGCGTTGGTTTTCCCACGGCTCCGTCTGGCGGTGGCGGCATCGCCCTGCAGATGGCCCGGAGCGTCGCGCTTCGGGCGACCGTCACCGTCGGCAAGAGCAACGTCGAACAGAGCATGCTCCAGGCACCGGGGGTGCGGCGCACTGTCATTGGGGCGGATCTACAAGTGGGTCTGACAACCTCGAGCCCGGTCGTTCCCTATTTCCTTGTCGGGCTCGGGAGGGCGTCGTTCGATCCTGATCAGGCCGGTGAGTCCACTTTTACAAAGTTGGCCAGCCGAGTGGGAACGGGGATCAACTACGTCCCGGACAATTCGATCGTTGCGTTTTTTGCCGAGCTGAGCGGCTGGTTTTATCGGTTCGACAAGCTCGGGTTCGATCGCTATCAGTTCGACCTCTCGCTGGCGGCGGGTCTCGCGTACGCAATTCCCTTCTGAGTCATTAGCTGTGGCCGGCTAATCCCCGGCAAAGATGTTGTCGACCTTACTGCGCGCCCGCGGTCGGCGGAGGGCGGAATTGATCATCACGACCTCCCCAACGTTCTCGAGTGTCAGTATCCCGACCAGCTGGCCGTGCCGGAGCACTGGGAGGGTGGAGCACGATCCGCCCCGCATGCGTTCAAACGCCCGCTCCAGCATTTCCGTATCGTCGACCGTGGCACAGTCGCGGCGCATGACGTCGGCCACAGGAGTTGCATGCCCGTCTTGCTGGAGTGCTCGCACCAGGTCGCGGCGGATCAGCAAGCCGGCCAGTTCGCCACCGTGCACGA
>JBFHWR010000029.1:0-17954 GCA_041599395.1 Gemmatimonadales bacterium
GACCCCGTCACGTTCCGCTGAGTCTGCGGATCGAACCGTTCAGACGAGTTCCGACTCCAAGATGAGGACACGCTGAGGCTCGGCAGCCAGCTACCGACCACCTGGCGTTTGGACGCGCCAGCAAGTGTGAGCTGACCGCGTGCCTGCACCATCAAGGGCTGTTCCTGCAACGCGAGCCCTATTGCCTCGTCGAGGGTGACCGACCGGACCTGCGCATGCATGGGACGCCCGAGCGCCGCGACCAACACCGCTGTCGCTCCAAGAGCGACGACTGCCTTACTTATCATGTCGTTTTCCTCTCAGCTCTCGCGCTGCCCTGGCGCTGTCGCTCCGCGCCAGCAGCTCTCGATATGCCACCTGCTGTTCTTCATCGAGAACGTCGAGGATCTCGCTCCGGACATCGTCCCAGAGCTTCTTGAACTCGGGACGAACCTTGCCCCAGAGTTCATCCATCGCCGCCTGCCGGCGGGCGAGAATCGCATCCACGGACTCCCGTTGCTCTGCAGAAAGCGCGAGCGCCTCCTGGAGCCGGTCACCGTAACTCGCCCTTTCTCGCCTCCCATCACTCGATCGCTCACGCGTCTCCACCCTCGGGGTATCATCGTTGCCCCAAGCAGCCGATACGGCTCCACCCACGGCGACGCCGGACACGAACACCGCCAGCAGTAACCCGACGGCCCAGAGCTTAGATCGATTCAACATACTGGTTTCACCTTTGTTTCCTATTCAAAAACCTCGTTAACGTCCTGGCACATTCTCGAGCGCCATGCCGAGCACGACGTCCACCGTAGGAGGTTGTGTCGTCGTGAGCAGCGCCGAAGTGACAAACGCCTCGTTGGCCGGCTGGAGCGGATTGTCGAGCACGACATCACTTTGCCGGAACGTTCCGTTCCCACCCATCCACACCGACAGCGCCGCGGCGAGGCCGAGTGTCGCGGCAGCAACTCCCGGCCGCGCCCACGCGTACAGCACATCCCATCCTTCCCCGGAACCCGGTCGCACGCCCTCGACTTCCTTGAGCCTGGCAACCACGCTGTTTGCAAACGTCTCGTCATCATCGGCTGCCAGAGCGTCGCGCAGAACATTGCCCAACTGTACGTCTCGCTCGTGATCGAATGGTGACAAGCTCATACGATTTCCTCCTTCAGGTCTTCCCACACCGCAAGCGATTTGCGAAGCGCGCGGCGCGCGTGGAAGACGTCGGACCGTACTGTTCCAACCGGTACCTTCAAGATGTCGGCGATCTCCTTGTGGCTGTAACCCTCAGCATCGAACAAGACCACCGCCATGCGACGCCGTTCGGAAAGCTGCTGTAACGCGTGCCGAACGGCTGCTCGAAACTCCCGCCGGCTCGTCTCACGATCCGGCCCGGCACCCTTGAAATGGGCGCCAGCCGGGATCTGCTCGGTGAGGCGCACTTTTTGGCGCCGGAGCCGGTCGGTCGCCGCGTTGGCGACAATCCTGAGCAGCCAGGGCCCAAACGGCCGCTCCGGATCGAACCGTCCGAGATTCCGAAATGCGGAAAAAAAGGCATCCTGGGTCGCATCGTCGGCATCGGCGTCGTTGTGCAGCAGCCCCCGCGCTACTCTACGCGCCTGGCCCATGTACCGCTGAACCAACGCTCCAAACGCATCGTGATCTCCGGCCTGCGCGAGGACCGCGAGTTCGGCGTCCTCCATGTCAGTCTTACGCATGGCGGGGCGACTGCGTTGAAGTCCGCTGCTGAGAAGGAGTTGCCGGCGAGGGCGTGACGGACATCGGCTACCCTGCGCCGAGCCCCAGCGACTGTTCCACGGGGCGAAGGGCCTCGATCACGAACTGAATATGCTCCTCCAGCGGCACGTCGATTTCGTCGGCTCCCGCCCGCACCTCGTCTCGGTTGACGCCGCGAGCGAAAGCCTTGTCTTTCAGTTTCTTCTTCACACTCTTGACGGTGAGGTCCTGTAGGCTCTTCGATGGCCGCACCAGCGCGCAGGCCACCAAGAACCCACATAGCTCGTCCACGGCGAAGAGCGTGTGTGCCAGTTGAGAAGTGCGGGGCACGCCGGTATAACTCGCGTGGCCGAGTATCGCCTCGCGGAGGGGCTCCTCGAGTCCACGCTCCTCGAGCAGCGCCACCCCAAATGATGGGTGTCCGTCTGTCGGAGAATGCTCCGAGTTGGGGTACCGTTCGTAGTCGAAATCGTGCAGCAGACCGACGACGCCCCAGGTCTCCTCATCTTCACCGAGCTTTCGGGCGTATGCCCGCATGGCGGCCTCGACGGCGTACATGTGTTTCCTGAGCGCATCCGATTGGGTGTACTCGTGCATCAACGCGAGTGCGTCGTCCCGTGTCATCGACAATCCTCCGAACCCCAGTAGTCCAGCCAGTATTGGAACATGAGCAGCGACCAGAGTGGGCGAGCATGATTCGCTCGTCCGCTCCGATGTTCCGAGAGAAGTTGGCACACGGGATCTGCTCGCAACAGTCCATGCCGTCCGAGGCGCTCGGGGGAGAGAAGTCGATCGACGTCCTCACCAAGCGTGGTGTTCAGCCATCGCGCGACCGGGACACTCAAGCCTCGCTTGGTGCGCCGCACGAATTGCATGGGCACCACCCGACCGGCAACGCGTTTCAAGGCCCACTTCGTCGTGAAGCCACGCACCTTGAGCTTCGGATCGAGCGCGAGTCCGATTCGGATCACTGCGGGATCGAGGTAAGGTGCACGAGCCTCGAGCGAGCAGAGCATGGTGGCGCGGTCGATCTTCACGAGGAGGTTCTCGCGTAGGTACGTCTCGTAGTCGAACAACGACGCGCGCTGGACGGAGTCGCTCCCGTCCGGGAACCGAAGCGAGTCTGTCCACCACGAGGCGCCGTCGCTAAATGCCTCTCGTGGGATGCCGGTTCCGAACCACGAAACATGCCGCTCGGGTAGTGGGGCTCCCGCGTGAGCAACGAACTGCTTCAGCAGGAATTCGAGCGAGACTTTCCGGTGCCTGACCGGAACGCGTCCCACGACCTCCGCGAGTTTGCGGCGGACTGGTGACGGCAGCCGCGCGTACCAGGCGCTGCCTCGGTGGCCCAGGTAGGTCGGGTACCCACCAAACAGCTCATCCGCGCCTTCCCCGCTCAAGACGACTTTGGTGTGCCGCCGAGCCTCCCGTGCTAAGAGATAGGTCGGCAGCACGGCCGGATCGGTAATGGGTTCAGCCACACCGCGGACGATCGTCGTGAGGGCGCTGGTGAGGGACTCGTCGTCTGCCCGCACCACAGTATGTTCCGTCCCAAGACGGCGGGCGAGCCGGGCTGCCCGCACGCTCTCGTCAAAGGAACGGTCCACAAAACCGACGGTGAAGAGCCGAACGCGCTCGCGCCCCAGAGCGGTGACGGCATGTGTCGCGAGCAACGCGGAGTCCACACCGCCGCTGGCGAAAATACCGACAGGGCCATCCGTCAGCGTCTGCTTCGCAACCGCCTGTTCGACGGCCGTGGCTAGCTCATCGAGCACCCCCGCCGTGTCCGCCGTGTCCGACGTTCCTTGCGGATTCCAATACGTGACCTTGACGCAGCTGTCGGTACCGAATGTGTGGACTGTTCCGGCCTCGATCTTTCTGATGTCTGCGAACATCGTTTTCGGCTCGCGGACATATCCGAGGTTGAGAAGATCGTAGGCGGCTTGTCGGTCGATGCAGCGGCTCGCACCGCCGGAATGGAGCAGCGCCTGCACTTCGGAAGCGAACCAGATCTCATGGCCTGTGTGAGCGTAAAACAGCGGTTTTTCGCCGGCCGGATCACGGGCCAACAACAACCGCTTACGTCGAAAGTCATAGATCGCCAGGGCGAACATCCCTTCGAGGTCCGCCAAACCGGCCGCTCCTTTCTCGAGATACAGTGGGAGTATCGGCTCGACGTCGGAGTGAGAGCGATAGTCGTATGACGCGTATCGACTTCGAAGATCCGGCGCGTTGTAGATCTCACCGTTACAGACCAACACAACCCCGGCACTGGCATTGTGGAACGGCTGATCGCCGGCGGGTGAGGGATCGACAATCCGCAGCCGCATCGCGCCAAGCGCCACGTCCGGGGTCACCAGCGTGCCGCATCCGTCCGGTCCCCGGTGGCGGAGCGACGAACCCATTTGTCCCAGGAGCTGCGGGCACCGAAGGGCTGAAGAGCCCAGCGCGATCATACCGTAAATGCCGCACATGGTTACGAATCGGATCGTGCGAGGGTGACCGTGCCACAGGGGCCGTACGCGGCGTACTTGCCCGTGTCGATGATTAACCCGAGTTGTTCCTCGGCAAATTGCTTTGCGGTCCGGTCCTCACTGCGGAAGACGAAGACACGAGGCCGGTTGCAGTTCACGATGGCTTCACGCCACCAGTCGATAGGCCGTAGCGTCTCGGAGGTCTCCCACAGATCGTCGACGTGGCGCTCAACGTAGTTGCTCGTGAGCTCGCTTCCGTCGAGCGTCGACAACATCAGCGTCTGTTGCAGGTAAAACGGAAGTGAAAGCGGATAGGCCTGGACGCCGATGATTTGGGTGGACGCCGTCACGTGTGGTTCCACGGCCCGAGCGAGTTCGGCCGCTGACCGCTCGCGACCGATCTCATCCATCAGCGCTCGACTCACAACCGGGATGAGCAACACGGGCAGCGCAAATGCGGCCAGGAGGATCTCGCGCCGCGCGCGACCCCACCACGCCACGGCTCCTCCTACGGCGCAACCCAGTGCCAGTGTGATTGCTGTGCCGGGTATTGCGGCCGCCGTGGCCGGCGACGCCGCAGACACGAGGCCGGGTATCAGCCGGTTTCCCGCGAAGAGCAAAAAAGCGAACGCGATCAGGACAGCGGCGCCGGCCTTCGCCCCCGTCAGGTGTTTCGAGGGCTTCGTCCAAACCGCGGCGACAATGAGTCCCACCGCTGGCACGAGGGGCAGGATGTACTGTGGCCGCTTCGACTGCGCCAGAGAGAAGAACACGAGCGGAACAACGATCCAGATGAGCAGAAAACCGATCCGGTGATCACCAGTGCCGGGGACGTTCCAGTTCTTCCATGCACGTCGTGCTCCCGCCGCGGCGACGACGGTCCACGGCAGCGCGGCCGCCGGCAGAATGACGAGGAAATACCAAATGGGCCCGTCGCGCTGGAGGTCGTCAGTGAAAATGCGGCCGATTGTTTCCGTCCCGACGACGTATCCCAGATAGCCCGGAACCTCCCTCTGCATCATGAAGACCCACGGCGCAACCAGGACGGCGAATAGGAGTATCGCCATCGGGTCCACGAGAATGCGCACGGTGCGCTGCCACACAGCGAACGGCACGACAATGAAGAGCGGAATGGCGAGGGCAATCGGCCCCTTGGTCAGGACCCCGAATGCCATTGCCACCCACGCCAGCGTGGTCCACCATTCGGCGCCGCCCGTTCGCTGCGTCGCCTTCTCAATCGCAACATAGAACGCCACCACCGCGGTCACGACGAAAAACGTCATCATGCTGTCAAAGATGACGGTCCGGGCGTAGGCCAGGCTGAAGGGCGTGGCAGCCGTCGCTATGGCGGCGATCCACGCACCGTCTCTCCCGAACAGCCGGCGGCCAAACCACGCGACCACGGCCAACGTGGCGAGTGTAAAGACGAGGGGTGGGAGGCGCGCCGCCAGCACGGTCGCCCCAAAAAGCTTCATGACCATCGCAGTCACGGCAAAGAACAGCACTGGTTTGTCGATGTATGGGATCCCGTTGAGTCGTGGCAGGGCGAAGTCACCGGTCGCCGCCATCTCCCGGGCAACCTCGGCGTTTCGACCCTCGTCCGGGTCGAGGAGCGGGTATCCCGGGAGATCGAAGGCCAGGGCGACCACGCACGCGAGGAGCACCCCGAGCACCCACGGGTGCAGCCGGTGTGGATCACCGTTCACTCTCCGGTTCGGCTCGCTGGGCGCTGCGGATCGCGGCGGTGCTGTTCCCGCGCTGAGGTCAGCCCGATTCAGTGCCATCGGTAGGGGGCTTCGCCGCCCGAGCTGCGATCAACGGTACGGTGGTGTGCATCGTTGAGTCGATGCTGATTTCGAACTGATACCGGCCGGGTTCCGGCAGCGGGACGTCGAAGACGAGAATGGCGCCGGCTTCGACTTCGAGAACTCCCGCAGGCGGTTCGGACAGGTTCACAGTACCGTCACCCGAGATGAGCTGCTTGCCGCTCGAGTCGGCGAAGTTGATCTTGATGGGGTGTTCGCCTACTTCGGTGCGCGTCCCCTTGAGTCGGATGACCAAGTGAACGCGCGGGTGCACGGCGGGAAACGACGCGACCCAGACATTCTGAAACACGCCGAGCACGGAAAGCTTGCCGAACCGATCGATCAGGGCATAGTCCGCAACGACGGCGAAATCAATTTTCATGAAGCCAGCCGCTTCCGAGATCGGCGGTTCCACATCATACGGTTGACGAAGGACAGAGGTGGCTGACAGGGCAGATCTCGCACTGGGGTTTTCTGGCTCGGCAGATCTCACGTCCATGATGTATGAGGAGATGAGGGAGGAGCGTCCATTCTTTCTTGGGGATGAGCGCCATCAAATCCCTTTCGATCTTCACCGGGTCGGTGTGAGACGTGAACCCAAGGCGTTTGGTGATGCGACCTACGTGCGTATCCACCACGACCCCTTCGTCGATACCAAACGCGTTCCCGAGAACGACGTTTGCAGTTTTCCGGCCGACCCCGGGGAGTTTGACGAGTTCCTCCAAGCTCTGGGGAACTTTTCCCGAGTGATTGGCGACCAGCGCCTGCGCCATGCCGAGAATCGATTTGGTCTTGTTGCGGAAGAACCCGGTCGATTGGATCTCGGATTCAAGTTCGTCGGGGTTGGCGTTTGCGAAATCGTTGACTGACTTGTATCTGCGAAACAACGTCTTGGTGACCTCGTTGACGCGCGCATCCGTGCACTGAGCACTCAGAATCGTCGCAACCAACAACTGCAGCGGGTTACGGTGGTTGAGCGAACACTTCGCGTCCGGGTATCGTGCCTTGAGCTTCCGGATAACGGGGCGCACGCGATCGCGCGCCGGTTTGGTCGCCGAGCGGCTCGTCACGGGCTTTGCGATGAGCCCACGGTGGTCACATGGAAGAGCGCGAGTTGGACCAGGCGTGCAAGTTCGGAACTCGAGGCCAACGAGTGGAACCCCGCTCGGTCACCTCCCGCCATCGTGGGCTCGAAAGGAACGGGCCGGACGGCTGCCGCCGCAGCCGGAAGGTCGTCGCGAGCTATCGTCATTCCAATTTGGCTGAACCCCGCGCGCTCCGGACGGAGACCCAAAACGGCCACGGTTGTCAATTCGTCGCCGCCGGCGTACTCCGTTACAAACACTCCATCGAGCGGCTCGTGGGGAGCATGGTCGTCAATCTGTCCCCAGAACGCTTGCTCTGCGAGCTGCAAATAGCAAGCACCGTGCGGTACCGCAATTTCAAGCGTAAGCGGTGCGGCCGCTGCCGATGAGTCGATGATGGCTGCGGTTGCGACCGGATAGATGTGTTGGCCCGCTTCCCAGAACCGAAACGCGACATAGAGGCATAGCAAGTACTCTGCTGCCGCGGCCGGCGTCGCATCGAGGGTCTCGGGGGATTCGATGCGAGTCAGGAGCTGTTGGACCGAGGCCAAAGCGGCAAATTGTGCTCGGTCGGCGCAGTCCCTGTGAAGAGCGGCTGCTTCCCGCCTCACCGGCTCGAACCACTCGCCGGCTGCGTCCCCGAATACGTGAGTGAACGGGTTTAAGCGGGTCACGCGGTCTTGGGGAGAAAGTCATCCAACAAGTCAACGAAACGCGGAGCATCTTCGACGTGAGGGGCGTGGCCCGAATGTTCGAGGATTTCGAGGCGCGCGCCGAGTAGTCGGGCCGTGTGTTCGGCCGTCGCGAGCGGTACGGGGTCGAACCGGCCGTGGAGCACTAGTGAGGGAATGGAGAGGCGCGCCAGTTGCTCGCTCAGGTCGTATTCGCCAAGGCTCTCCCAAACGGCCTGTTGCGTGCGTGCGGTGACCCGGAACTCCGTCAGGTCGCGCGCACGAGCGCGATCCTTGAAGTATCCCGCCACGGAGAGTTCAAACGCGCGGCGCCGGTATGCTTCAGGGTTACTGCGACGGAGCCCGGACCGCTGGAGCGCTCTGCGCTGCTCTTCGATCCACGGGGCGCGCATGCGCTCCGTGAAGCGGCGTTCGAACTCCGCGCGGCCGGCGGCCGTTGTGGGAGCGGGGGATACCAGGGCGAGCCGCGCGACGCGAGCCGGGTAATGAACGGCATAGAGCATCGCAAGCAGCGCCCCCCACGAGTAGCCGAGTAAGGTCGTCGAAGTCAGTTGCCAGTGCGCAGACAGCCCGTTGAGGTCCGCTACATGTTCACGCCACCCGACTTGAACATCGCGTGCCACCGGGGAGCGACCACCGCCACGTTGGTCGTAGTAGCGAAGGCGTCTGCCGACTGCGAGCGCGTCGTACTGCGGCAGGAGATAGTCGTGGTGTGCCCCGGGCCCTCCGTGCAGCACGACGGTGTCGGGACCGTCGCCAACCGTTCGCACGTAGAGATCGACGCCGTTGACGGAAACCCGGCCGGTGCCGGGCTCGAGTTGGATCGCGTCGGAGCTCAAAGGAGGGTAGCCAATGCGTCGGCAACCCGTCGCACCGCGGCGTGCTCCTCTTCTCCGAAGCCGTCTGACAGGTCGCTATCTATGTCGATTTCACCGAGAATCTCGTCGTGCCGCCGGATGAGAACAACCAGCTCGGACCTGGTCTCGATGCTACAAGAGAGGTACCCATCGGCTTGCGTGACGTCCGGCACGTTAATGTCCTGCTTCTCTGCCACGGCGCGGCCGCATATCCCCTGGCCGACGGCAACCTGCGTCAGATCCGTGGGACGTCCGGCAAACGCTTCCAGGTGGAGCGCGTCGCCGTGCAGCATGTACAGATACACACCGGTGAACGGCTCGCCGGTTTCGTGGATCTTGGTTGCTGCAAGCTGGAGGAGCTCGGCCCGCGGCGCATCCCGGCAGAAAGCGGCATGCAGCGCACGGGCAATCGCGTCCGATTTGAGACCCGTTTCAGCCACCGCGCCGCCCGAGAGTTGCCGTGAGGTCGAGCCGCTTGCCGTCGCGCATCACGCCGATCACGACCACGTCGCCCGGCTTATGCGCCCGCAGCGCGTCCGTCATTCCATAGAGATCCTTTACGTCGTGCTCGCCGATCTGCACGATGATGTCACCGCCTTTGATCCCCGCAGCGTCGGCCGGACTTCCCGACCGGACTCCCGTGAGCAGGACGCCACCGGGCGATTCGCTCATGTCAGGGATCGTGCCAAGTGATGCGCCGTACCCCCCGCCCGCCACGGGAGCCGGCTGCGGTACGTCGACAAAGGTGAGCCGTTCCATGCGTGTGGCCAGAGCCGTGGCGAGGTCCGCAGCGAACCGAGCGACCTTCCGCACGCCTTCGAGGTTGATGGCCTCCCAGTCATCGGACGTGCGATGGTACTCCGGATGTGTATCGGTGAAAAGGTGAACGACGGGTATACTGGCGCTGTAGAACGACGAGTGATCGCTCCGTCCCCACGGATCGGTCACGGTCTTCAACGCGAACCCGAGAGACGAGTTGACGGAATCGAGTAATACCGGTAGTTCGCTCGCCGAACCGGTCCCGATAGCCATGAGCGCGTCGTCCCGGAGCCGACCGACCATGTCGAAGTTGATCATTGCGATCGTTGCTTCGTTGGGTCGAACGGGATTCTTGACATAATGCGTCGATCCGATGAGCCCGAGTTCTTCCGCTGTGAATGCAACGAACACGAGCGTGCGCGCGGGCGTTATCCGCCGATCTCGCAGAATACGGGCGGTTTCGAGCAGGGCAACCGTTCCGGAGGCATTGTCGTCGGCGCCGTTGTGCACGACCCCCATGCTATCCGGATCGAGGCTTCCAGGCCCCCCGAGTCCCAAGTGATCGTAATGCGCTCCGATGACCACGGCCTCCCTGGCGAGCGCGCCGCTGCCGGGGATCAAACCCACGACGTTCATGACGTTTGTGGCTTTGACACCGGCATGCGCGATTGCGGGTGCGCTGCTGTCGAGTCGGAAGGGTTGCGTATACGTCACGGTGCCCGGGGTTTCCAGGCCGAGTTCGGCGAATCGGCGGGCGAGATACGCCGCAGCGGAATCCAGGCCTGCGGTTCCGACGCCGCGCCCCTCCCGCGCATCATCCGCGAGATATCGTAAGTCCATTTCGATGCGATCGATCGATGGAGCGCCGGTCGCCGTGGTGGCCACGCCGGCGTGCTGCGCGCCTCCGCATCCGGACAGCGCCGCTCCAAGTCCAATGCAGAGTGCGAGGGTTTTGGCGGTAGGTAGCATCTGGTTTCCCGTGAAGTTCTGGCTAACGACGGTTTTGGTTAACCCATAAGTTTAATTGCATGGCCCACATGAATACACGCCTGCTGGCCCTCATACCCCTGGCGGTGGGGATCAACCTGGCCATGGGCCAGTTTGTCGCCGTTATGCAGTTGCCGCTGTTTCTCGACACTGTCGGGACAATCCTGGTTGCGGCGCTCGCCGGCCCGTGGGCCGCTGTTACAACGGGAGTTCTTTCACAGGTCGTTTTCACGGTGGTGAGCGGGAACATCGTCTGGATCTGGTTCCTTCCCGTGCACTTGCTCATTGCCGTGTATTCGGGCTTCGCCGCTCGTCACAGGGTCTTCCGATCGCTCCCACGAACGCTTGGCGCCGGGTTGGTGCTCGGCGCGGCAGCGGCGACGATGGCGTGGCCCATCGCCTACCTGGTCTTCGGAGGTGTCACATCCGGCGGAGTCACGATCGTGACCACCCTCTGGTCCGGCGCCGGAATTCCCCTCAAGTGGGCGGTGTATCTGGCGAGTTTGAGTGCGGACGTCACCGACAAGATCGTATCGTTTCTCCTCGTTCGCATAGTGCTGCATTCGCTGCCCATTCGCATGGCGTCCCGTTTTCCTCTTGCCGCACGCGCCTTGGGACGGACGTGATCATCGGATACCAGCCGGGAACCGGACCGTTGCACCGGGCACATCCCCTCACAACCCTCACCATCGCGGGCACGGTTGCGGCCCTGGCGTTTGTGTTGCCCGGCCCCGTTGGTCCGGCCGTGCTGGTTCTGGCGGTGGTTCTGACAGCCGTGTTTGAGAAGGTGCCGCGGATATTGCGTGTCGCCCTGATTATCGCGGCGCCTTTTTGGGTCTTTGCAGCCTTGCTTCACGGCGTGATCGCGCAAGACCCAACCAGAGCCGTGACGTTGAGCGCCCGTATCACGGCAATGATAGTGGTCTTCCTCGTCGTGCTTGCATCGGTTCATCCCGCACGACTGGTCGATGCATTGGTCGCACGCAGAATACCGTTTGAGCTGGCCTACTTGCTCTCCGCCACGCTGCAGGCGGTGCCGCGACTGCGTGCACGGGCTCGCGAGATCATCGCTGCGCAACGGTGCCGCGGTCTTCGCGTGAGAGGGCCGTTCGCGCGACGGATCGGTGTCGTGATCCCCTTGGCCCTACCGCTCATCTTGGGCGCGCTCGCGGAGGTGGACGAGCGAGCGATTGCCCTGGAAGCGCGAGGTGCTGCGTCACCGTCGAGGCGGACACCGCTCAATCCGCCGGTGGACTCGACCGTGGACCGGCTCACGCGGTGGTCGCTGGGCGTGGCGCTGGTAGTGGCGCTCGCCATCAGGGTTCTTGCGTGAGCGTCGAGTTTACCGCCGTCACGTTTCGCTATCCGGGCTCGGCGGATCCGGCACTGTCCAATGTGTCAATTGCGCTGGGCGAACGGGGTAGCATCACGGTGCTCACCGGTGCGCTGGGCGCAGGGTGCAGCACCCTGTTGCTGGTTGCTGCGGGCCTCGCACCTCATGTGACAGGTGGTGATCTCCAAGGCGCGGTTCGGACACTCGGAGAAAATGGTACGACAAAGGACGGGCGGGCGTCGCTGGCAGGTCGTGTCGGCACGCTCTTGGCTACGCCTTGGACCCAGCTGTCCGGCATGTCGTTCACCGTTTGGGAAGAGATTGCGTTCGGTCCCGCCAACTTGGGTTGGACTCGCGACCGAATCGACGGCGCGGTCGATCGCGCACTCGCGACCTTCGACATCGCACGCCTGGCGGAGCGCGATCCGCAGACGCTTTCAGGCGGCGAGCTCCAATTAGTCATGTTTGCTGCCGTGGCTGCGATGGAGCCGGTGTTGCTGCTGCTGGATGAACCAGTTCAGGAACTCGACCCGCGCCGATCCGATCAGGTCTACGCCGAGGTGTTGCCGACGTTGGCAGAGCAGGCGGGGATCGTCATCGCGACCACGAATGTCGATCGAGCGGTCGACGTTGCAGACCGAGTGCTCGTTCTGGATAACGGCAGAATCCTGGCCGATGGCGATCCCGCTCCCATTCTCGGCGGCTCCACGATGGTGGCGGGGGGGCGAAGCACGACAGCGGCGCGTATCGCGCGCGATGCGGGTTTCTCGGAACCGTATCCGCTGACGGTCGACGCACTGATACAGCGAGTGGTGTCGTGACGGCATTTCGGCTTTCAGGCGTGTCGTTCTCTTATGGCAAGGGCCCGGTGCTGAAGAATGTCTCGCTCGAGGCGGCTGCCGGTGAAATGGTTGCGCTTCTGGGCCCGAATGGAGCCGGCAAAACAACGCTCACGCGTTTGCTCGTCGCGCTGCTTCATCCGGATGCAGGCACTGTCTCCATTGGGAGCGAAACGACGGACGGCAAGTCACCGGAAGATCTCGCCGATCGGGTCGGGTACGTGTTTCAGCATCCGGACCAGCAGCTGTTCGCACGAACCGTACTCGAGGAGGTTGCGTTTGGGCCGCGCCAGCGGGGAGTGGGAGCGACGGAAGCCCACGACCTGGCAATGGACGCTCTTGTGCATCTCGGAATGCACACGGCGAGGGAGTCTCACCCCTACGACATTCCGCTCGCCCAGCGGAAGCTCGTCACCATTGCAGCGGCAGTGGCGCAGCGCCCTCGTGTGCTCGTTCTCGACGAGCCGGCGCAGGGCCTGGATCGCGAGACGACTGACCGCGTCAGCGCGCTGATACGCGAGATGGCTGGAGAGGGGGTCGCCGTGCTGGCGGTGAGCCATGACCTCGCCTTCGTCGCAGAAACGTTCGATCGAGTCCTGGTTTTGACAAACGGCGAAGTTGTGGCTGACGATTGCGCGCGCAATCTCATAATGAATCCCGTCCGCGCGACCGACCTGGGCCTGCGCCAGCCGGATGCTGCGCGTATCAGCTCTGCGCTCGACCTACCCGGAGCACCGTTTCGCATGCATGATGTCTCCCAAGCGCTTGCCGGCCGCCTTCACCCTGGGGGACTGCAATGATCCGGGATCGGTGTCTCCGATGAATGTTCTGCCGCATGCGTGAACTGAAAGATCAACTCGGACAGCGATGGACAGCCCGGATCGTCAGCCATGGGCGGACCTCCGGGTATCTGAATCCGAAGGTGCATCGACCGCTGGTACAGTTCGCGTGCATCAATGCACCGCTTGCCCTTCGGTATGCGCCTCTTCCGGTCGGCTGTGGTGACTCGCTGGACGGGCTCGATGATGCGGCGCTCGCCCGCCTGCTCGATACAGCCAAGGCGCACTGACGGGAAGTCGCTTGACACTGCTTGGTTCCGCCCATAGGGTAGCACGGACTTCTGTGCTGTAGAACGCGGCTCTGGCCCGAACCGAAGGAGAGCGTGATGCAATTTGCCGATGCCGAGTCGGAGCGTCGTGCTCCCGAACCGCCCGAAGACTCACCGTACATCTCCGCCGCGCAGACATTACCGGAAATCACGCTCAAGGCGGTTATTCTCGGCGTCGTGCTGTCAGCCGTGCTGGCGGGCGCAAACGCGTATTTGGGACTGAAGGTCGGGATTACAGTATCGGCGTCGATTCCTGCAGCGGTTATCTCGATGGCCCTGCTGCGCTTATTCCGCGAATCGAACATCCTCGAGAACAATATCGTGCAGACTGCCGCATCGGCGGGTGAGTCGCTGGCGGCTGGAGTGATTTTCACGCTTCCCGCGCTGATCATGCTTCAGTATTGGCAGAACTTCGAGTACGTGCCGACGATGGCTATCGCGCTGTGCGGCGGCGTGCTCGGTGTGTTGTTCACCATCCCGCTCCGCCGCGCGCTCATTGTCGAGGCCAAGCTCAAGTTTCCGGAAGGCGTCGCGACGGGTGAGGTCTTGAAGGCGGGGACGGAGGGGGGCCGCGGCGCAAAGGCCATTGCCGTTGCCGGTGTCGCGGGCGCGCTGCTCAAACTCTGTCAAACCGGTTTCAAATTGATCTCGGGAAAGGCGAGCGGGGCGGTGACAGCGGGCAACACCGTGTTTGGCTTTGGGAGCGAACTGGGCGTCGCGTTGCTCGGCGTTGGGTATATCGTTGGGCTCAATATCGCCGTGCTGGTTTTTGCCGGCGGGCTGATCTCGTGGTTGTTCGGAATCCCCATCTATACGACCCTCGTGCCGCCGGACGAACTGCGGGCGCTGGTGGGCGATGTAGAGGGGTATGAGTTGGCCGCGGAAGTTTGGAGCAGCCGGATACGATACATGGGCGTTGGGGCCATGGCGACCGGCGGTCTCTGGGCGCTCCTCTCATTGATCAAGCCCATCCGAGACGGCGTTCAATCGTCCTTTCGAGCATTGCGCGAGAGCCGCGAAGGGAAGGCGGTTACGGTTCTCAGGACCGAGCGCGACACCCCCATCAACTTCGTCTTGCTCGGCATGGTCGCGATGGCCGTCCCGATCTTTGTCGTCTTTCTGTTTGTCGTGAATCAGGACGCCCTGGCCATTTCGGGTGGGCTGTATGGCACCACCATTCTGTTTGGCGTGCTGTTTGCGCTGGTAGCAGGATTCTTGTTCTCGTCGGTGGCAGGATACATGGCGGGCTTGGTGGGATCGTCCAACAACCCGATCTCGGGCGTCACGATCGCCACCATCCTCACGATTTCGCTGATTCTCCTCTGGTTGCTTGGTGGTCAGGTGGACTTTGCGGTTGACGCCGGAAAAGCCACAGCCGCGGCGGCGACCGCCATCCTCGTAGGGGGCGTGGTCTGCTGTGCGGCGGCGATCGCGGGTGACAACATGCAGGATCTCAAGGCCGGCCGGATCGTCGGCGCCACACCCTTCAAGCAGCAGATCATGCAGATACTCGGGGTCGTCTCTGCTGCGCTCGTCATTGCCCTGATTCTCCAGCTGTTGTTCTCGGCGTATGGACTGGGAAGCGTATTCCCGCGAGAGGGTATGGACCCGGGCGAGGCCCTGGCGGCACCCCAAGCCACGCTGATGAGTTCGGTCGCGGACGGCGTCTTCTCGCGCAACCTCCCGTGGACCATGATATGGATCGGGGTCGTTATCGCGATCGCGATCATTGCCTTGGACAAGATGCTAGAAGCGCGTGAGAGTAACTTTCGAACACCGGTCCTTGCTGTCGCGGTCGGCATCTACCTCCCGCTCGAGCTAACTGTGCCCATTTTTGTGGGAGGGTTGGTAGCGCATTTCGCCACGAAGGCCCTGCAAAACAGCGGCGCCTCGAGCGCGGATGTCGAACACGCGGGGCGCATGGGTCTCCTGTTCTCGTCAGGGCTGATTACAGGCGAAGCGCTCGTCGGCATCGCGTTGGCCGTGCCGTTTGCAGCCGCCCAGACCACCGACGTACTGCGGCTCGCGCCGGAAGGTTTCGAGACGATTGCCAACGGGCTGGGAATCGCGGCCTTCGTCTTCTTCGTGCTGTGGCTCTACCGCACGGCGCGGACGCCGCAGAAGTAGCAGGCTGAACGCCCGCTACGGCTTCACGAAACCGTGGCCGTGTGCCGTCCGTCGGGGGGAGCGAAGGTCGGATCCCCGCCAGAGTCGTCGTTTCCCCCGTCGTCCGGTCCATCCATCGGTCGCCGCTGTTCGAGATCGTCTTCTCCTGGCTCGGCGCTCCACCATTTGAAGAACAGAACGGTCCCGATGGCAAGGATGATCAGCCCACCCAGCACCTTCATGAGAAGTCCGGCAATTTGCTGATCCTCCCTCGCGGTCAAGCGGGACACCGGAGGCGCCAGCTCGTACAGCGCGTAGATGGGATAATCGGCAAACGTCATGAAGGATGCCGGGACTGTCGGAATGAAGATGTTGGCTACGAGGTACAGCAGACGGCCCGGATACGGCATTGGTCTGAGTTCCGGAAGCGGGCCCAGTAACGGCCACCAGAATGCGAACCCTGACGCCAGCCATGTCATGTCGACGGCGAACGAGCCCAGTTGAGACCTCGTCAAGCCGTCGACCACTGTCGGTAAGTGCGTCCCCAGCATGACGAGATTGAAAACGGCAAAGGCGGGAAGCGGCCGGGTGAACGCCTGTGCGATTGCAGTCCGAATGCGTCCCTTCAGGAGCCGGCGAAGCATCCACCGCGGCATTCCCGAGATGAACAGCGGCGGTACTGCGAACACGAACAAGATGTACTGGAGGGTGTGGACACTCAGCAGATACCCGGCTCCCAACGCCCCAAGCGGCCAATCCGCGGCGAGCCAAAACGCCACGACGCCCGCCCCGAATCGAACTGGGAACATGGCGCCGGGGTTGCGGGCATTCTCCGGTTTCCATCGTTTGAGCACGACCCAGTACGCAGCGCAGAAGAAAACAATGAGCAGCCACACCCCGATGTACGGCTGCCACGTCCAGGTCCAGGGCTGTCCTTGCGCAGAGCACCACCAATTCATGCGCTCAGCGGCCCCAGTCCTCTCGGCTCACCGCGCCGCTTCATGTCGTGCGTCCAGAGTAGGTGCAGATTCTGCGACGCCTGCTGGGCCTTCCGAGCGCTGTGGCTGGGCGGACACGGCGACTCGAAACCAGCTCGGGTTCGGAGCAACTGCCCGGGGCTCGCGCCGAGACCGCCCGTCCCCCCTGCGCTCTTCATGCCCTGCAGGCGTCGCACTAGAGAAACGATACTTGTCTGACACGACACCTGGCGGTACGCGCAAGCGGCCACCCGTTCAGGCTCACCTGGTTCCCTGATCTGCACGAACGAGCATCGGGAGATCGTGTGCCCAGTCTTCCTGCCGAGTTCCAAACGGATAAACTACGCGCGCCAGATTGTCCCGGGTGAACGCGATCACTTGTGACGCGTGCCCGACCATGTATTCGGTTCCCTCTCCCATACGCATGGCGTTTGGCAATCCCAGGCCGCGTTGGATCTCGTTGATGGGTTCGAGCGGCCCGACGAGGCCGACGAATGAGCGATCAAACCCGTCGAGCCAGGTTCGCAGGCGTTCAGGATTGTCGCGACCCGGATCGGTCGTGACCATGACCACCTGGATTTGGCTGGAGACCGTGAGCGGCAGGTTTTGCAGGACGGCCGCGAGGTTCGCCATGTGAATGGGACACACGTCGGGGCAATGTGTGTACCCAAAGAACAACAGCGTGACGAATCCGTCCGTTTCGGCGCGAAACGAAAACGGCGTCCCTTCTGTGGATGTGAGCGTGAAGTCGGGCTTCTCGATAGGTTGGGGCAGCCGCACGCCCCACAACTCGTCCGGTCTGCGACTCGAGTCCGTTCCGCACGCCAAGCCGAGGAGAGCGGCGGAACACGCGAGGATGATTGATCGCGGGGAGAGGGGCGCTGAAGCGGTCCCGCGCAATGGGGCGCAGCGCGTCAGTAGGTCGACCAGTGGTCGAGCCATCCGTTGCGCAGCGAGACAAAGCCTCTGACGGAACTCAACGCACGCTTGATGTGACACGAGTCGTACCGTACGTCGATGGGGTCCCCTTCGACAATCATGTCGTCGTATGGGGCGCCGGTCTGCCAGTTGAGTCCTGTCACCAACATGCCTCGGACAACTGTCGAATCATTGGCGTTTGCCAGCAACCGGCTTCCAACCAGCACGACTCCATCCCACACGAAGTGGCTGCCCACTGTATGCAGGTAGCCGTTCACGATGAGAAGGCCGGTTCCCCGGA
>JBFHWR010000030.1:0-17857 GCA_041599395.1 Gemmatimonadales bacterium
ACCAACAACTTCACCTATTTCACCGGCCGGCACAGTTTGACGGTCGGCGCAAACTTCGAGTATTACAATTTCTTCAACTCGTTCAACATCTTCCGTCATGGCCTGTTCGGGTTGCCCTTCGCAGCGACGACGTTCAGTTCGCTCGCCGACTTCTTTGCTGCTACGGACCCTGCCAACCCGAGTCAGATCGACCTCAATGGCATGATCGGGAGCGGCCCGTTCAAGGGTGAGAACTTCGACATCGGATGGTACGGGGTGTATGCGCAGGACGAAATCGCCGTGAGCCCACAGCTCACGATCACGGCGGGACTGCGGGTGGACTTCCCCACCTACTTCACAGACCCGGTGGACAATCCCGACTCGCGCGCGCTCAACCTGCTGGACGAAAACGACAGTCCGGTGACCGTGGACCAGAGTTCCTTGCCTGGGGCCAAACCGATGTTTTCACCGCGGGTGGGATTCAACTGGGACGTGACCGGAGACCGGTCGACGCAGGTGCGGGGCGGCACGGGCATCTTCAGCGGTCGCCCGCCGTTCGTGTGGATTGGGAACAACTACTCCAACCCCGGGGCCAACGCACGCCTATTTGGACCCTTCAACCCCGGAGGCGAGCAGATAATCACCAGCGGTCCGCGACCGGGATCTGGCGGTGAGAGCTTCGTTCTCCAGCAGTCGTTTGACGTGAACGCGATGCATCCGGACTTCAAGTGGCCGCAGGTGTGGACGACCAATATCGGCATCGATCAGCGGCTGCCCAGCGACGTCATCGGCACGCTGGAGTTCATCTACGGGAAGGACATCAACGCGATCGTGGTACGCAACTACGATTTGGGCCTGCCAGTCCGAACCCTTCCGGCACCGGACGGACGGCCCTACTACGGCGGGTTCGGGGTGGCCGAGTTGACCAATCCGTTTAACGGCGACGGCGTCTACGTCATCGACAACGTCAGCGACGGCTGGAACTACAGCATTACGGGCCAGCTTCGGAAGACCTGGGAATCCGGGCTCTCGTTGGGCGGCTCCTACAGCTTCTCACAAGCGAGAAACACCTTGAGGTCTACCGAAATCGCTTCCGTGCTGTTCTCAGCTCAGCCGACGCAGGGCGACCCCAATAACCCTAACCTGAGTTTCTCCGAGTTCGGGCTGCGCCACCGCATCGTGGTGACAGGCTCCCACACGAAGCAATGGTCGGACCGGTTCCGCACCCATTTCGGGCTATTCTTCGAGGCCGCGGAGGGTAACACGATCGTTGCCGGCAGAGCCGGTGGAAACCGCTATTCGTTCATTTACTCGGGTGATGTGAACGGCGACGGCTTCGGTGGAAACGATCTGATCTACATCCCCAGGGACCAGAGCGAGATCCGCCTCGACGACCCGAGCCAATGGGGGGCGCTCAATGCGTTCATCGAGCAAGATGCCTATCTCTCCTCGCACCGTGGCCAGATCGCCGAACGCTTTGGTGCCGTCAATCCCTGGTATCAGTCGCTCGACCTGCGCCTCCTGCAGGACATTGTGTTCCGCGCCGGTGGCCGCGAGAACACGATCCAGGTGAGCCTGGACGTGCTGAACGCCCTCAACCTCCTCAACTCGGATTGGGGAGTGAGACAGGTTGCGAACCCGCTGGCCACCAACCCGCTGTCGCTAGTTCGCTTCGACCCGGACGGGACGCCGGTCTACGAGTTCAGCGGAGTCTCGACGACGTATCTCGACGACCCGGGCATCTTCTCGCGCTGGCAGCTCCAGCTTGGCGTCCGGTACCTGCTGAACTGACCGCGCAACGTGGCCGTGCCACGTGCCCCAAGCGCGAAGGCACGAAACGGAGGGGCTGCCGCAGCACTGGTGGCCCCTTCGTCATGTCTTGACCTGCGAGATGCCGAGCAGGGCGCACATGCGGCGCCCCGCGCACTCTAAAACGGCGACCCCGAGATCCGGCACGCGGGTTGCAGTGAAAGTCGGTGTAGCCGGTGCGCAGTATTCCAACCTCCGGCACCTCGCCAGAACGACATCGGGACGATTGCGGAGGCCCTTGCATGATCAAAATCGTGGCGTTTGACGCTGACGACACCCTGTGGCACAACGAGACACTCTTCAACGCCACCAAGGAGAAGTTCACCCAGCTCCTTTCGGCCTACCATTCCCCGGAATGGATCGAGGAACGCCTCTACGATACCGAGATGCGGAATCTCCGGCACTTCGGGTACGGGATCAAGAGTTTCACACTCTCGATGATCGAGACCGCCATCGACCTAACCGAGGGCCGCATTCGAGGCTCGGAAATCCAAGAGATAGTGGCGTTCGCCCGCGAGATGGTGAACACACCCGTCGAGCTGCTCGAGTATGTCGAAGACACCGTCGCCACGCTTGCGAAGAGGCACAACCTCATGGTCGTGACGAAGGGGGATCTTTTTGATCAGGAGACGAAGATCGCACGCTCCGGACTCGGTGATCACTTCATCCACGTCGAGATCGTGACGGAAAAGGACCGATCCACGTACGAATCCATTACCGCCAAGCTGGGAATCGAGCCAAACGAATTCGTCATGATCGGGAATTCGCTCAAGTCCGACATCCTGCCTGTGGTTGATGCGGGCGGACATGCGGTTCATGTGCCCTACGAAACCGAATGGCAACACGAAGCCGTCCCCGACCACATCGTGCAGGGGTACCAGTTCTTCCGAGCCGACAGTATCAAAGAGGTTCCGGAGATCGTACGGCAGCTTGCGCGGTAGCACAACGTTCAAGATCCGCCGTCCACCGTCCAGCGTCCCCTCTATCTGATTCTTTCAGCCACTGCATCCAGAGTTGGCGCAATCGGTGCGGGCCGCTCCACACTTCTGAGCGCAGCTGGAACGTCCTTGAGCCCCGTGCCAGTCACCAGCAGACAAACCCGTTCGTCCCGTTCCACCAGCCCCTCGCGGAGCGCAACCGCCAGTCCCGCCAGCGCGGCGGCACCGGCCGGCTCGGCAAAGACGCCGGTCAACCCCGCCAGCCGGCCGATGGCGGTGAGCATCGCCTCGTCTGACACAGTCACCCCGCCACCTCCGGACTCCCGGATACGACGCAAGCACTGCCGCGCGTTGCGCGGAACGCCAACCGTCAGGCTGTCGGCAACGCTCGCTGCATCGAGGACCGGCTCCACATCGTCCGCGTCCTGGCGCAACGCGGCGACAATGCCGGCGGCCCCCTCGGGCTGAACCGCGACGAGCCGAGGCACCCGGGGAACGAGGCCGGCGTCACGAACATCCGCAAACCCCTTCGCCATGCCCGAGATGATGACGCCGTCGCCTGTGGGAACGAGGACGACGTCGGGGATCTCCGGCGAGAGCGCCAGCGCGATTTCCAGTGCCACGGTTTTCTTTCCTTCCACCGTGAACGGATTGAGGCCGGTGTTGCGGTTATACCATCCAAAGCGTTCACACGCGACACAGCAGAGGTCGAACGCGTCATCGTACGTTCCGTCTACGGGCAGCACCGTCGCGCCGTAACTCAACATTTGCGCGAGTTTCGCTTCCGGAGCGCTGGCCGGCACGAACACAATGGCGCGTGCACCCAGACCGGCCGCCACACCGGCAAGCGCGGTCGCCGCGTTGCCGGTCGATGCCGTCGCCACCGTGTTCAGCCCATACGCCTTCGCCTTCGCCACGACGAGCAGCGAGGCGCGATCCTTGGTGGATCCAGTCGGATTCAGCGTATCATCCTTGACCCACAGTCGCGGCATGCTGAGCGCTTTGCGGAGCCTGGGAACTGAGCGGAGTGGCGTCCCGCCGACGGGGAAATCACGGATGCCGTCTGCTGAGCCAAGCGGCAGAAACTGCTCCAAAAACAGCGGATGCGTTGGGGGACCCTCGGGCCAGCGCGATGGAAGTCGATCGAGCACGACGTTCAGGACACCCCGAAGGGATGCGCCGGGCCGTTGTAGCCGGGAGCAGGCCGGGCAGACCAAACGGACCTCCTGCTCCGCGTACCTCGCGGCGCACTCCGTACACTGAAACGCGAATCCAGCCATGTGAGGAGCGAAGGCGTTACATCGTAAGGGCCATCAGCGCCTTTTGGACATGCAGGCGGTTTTCAGCTTCGTCATACACAACCGACCGGGGACCGTCGATCACCTCGTCGGACACTTCCCGGCCGCGATCGGCTGGAAGCGGGTGCATGTAAATGATGCGATCATCGCCCAACTCCATATGCTTTGCTTCACACCGCCAGCTCGGGTACTGCTCGATGAGCGCAAGTCCGTCCGGCACATTCTGCGTCGTGAGCAACGGCCCCCAAGATTTCGGAATGACCGCATGGGCGTCCCGAAAAGCGTTCTCGAAGTCATGCGTGATCTCGAACGTCGTCCCGGCGGCCTTCGCATTGGCCGCCGCCTGCGCTTCGATTTCCGGCATGAGCTTGAATGGTGGCGGGTACGCCAACGTGACGTCGATGCCGAAGCGCGGCATCAGAAGAATGAGACTTTGAGGCACGGACAGCGGACGCACGTAGTTGGGTGCGCTCGTCCACGCAACGCCGAGCTTCAACCCACGCGTGTCGCCAAAATGCTCCCTCACCGTCAGATAGTCCGCGAGAATCTGGCAGGGGTGGTAGACATCGCATTGCATGTTCAAGACCGGAAGATCAGCATGTTCGGCAACGGCCCTGAGGTATCGATTGCCCTCGCCGTACGCACAGTGCCGGATGGCGATGCCGTCGCCGTAGCGGGAAAGCACCTTTGCCGTATCGCGCGCATTTTCTCCATGACTGATCTGCATCTTGTCTGGAGAGAGATAGATCGCGTGACCTCCCAGCTGTGTCATGCCGGTCTCGAACGAATTCCGAGTTCTCGTTGACGCGTCGAAGAAGATCATGTAGAGCGTCTTTGCCGGAAGCAGCGGCGTGGGCTCACCGGCCCGCTTCTTCTGCTTCAGGTCCGCGGCCAACGACAGGAGTTCCTCGAGCTCGGCAGTGCTCCAGTCCTGTGTCGTGATGAGATCCCGCCCCCGCAGTGCACCGTCCATTGTCAGCGCTCGGCTCCTGCTTCGCGCAGATCCATGAGTCGTTCCCGCCGCGCAGCGAGGAACGCCGGAATTAAGCTGTACACCGCGGTGGCCCGCACCAAGTCTTCAACGGCCACCCACTCCTCCGTGGTGTGAGCCAGTTCTTCCAGCCCGGGTGCGTACCCGACAGTCGGGATCCCCAGGCGGCCCATGCTGGCGACCCCGTTGGTGGAAAACGACCAGCGGGAAATGCGCGGCACGACCTCGAGCACGGCTTCGCTGGCCAATGCAACACTCTCGACCAGTGGGTGATCTTCGGAAAGGACCCACGTCGGATAGAACTTTTCCTGCTTCGCCGGCTCACCGCGCCAGCTCGTGGCGTCGTACTGCAATAGCTCAACCGTTGCATCTCCCATACTAGGAAGGGCCCGCAACTCGGCCAGGGCGACATCCACGGTTTCGCCGGCCGTCAGCCGCCGGTCGATGTAAATCGTCGCACTGTCGGGAACCGCATTCAGCGATGGCGTCGTGCACTTGATCGAGGAGACGACGATGGAGCCTTTCCCGAGAAATTCGTCAGACGGCAGCCGGTCGTTGAGCGCCTCGATGTCTTTGATGATCGGCGCCATTTTGTAGAGGGCGTTGATACCGCGCTCGCAATGGGCCGCGTGCGCCGACCGTCCTCGCGTCGTCACGGTTGCTTCCACGCGACCGCGCTGTCCCCGGTAGACATTGAGATCCGTCGGCTCCCCGAGGACGACGACATGCGGGCGAATGCCCTCTTTTTCAATGAGATGCAACAGACAATAGCCGTCGCAATCCTCTTCCATGACCGTGGCTGACAAGTAGACGGTGACGTCGTCCAGCACCCCCCGGTCTTTCCACAGTTTGGCGCCGTATGCCATACAGGCGACCGCCGGTAACTCATCAACCGCTCCCCTCCCCCACACTTTCCCATCCAGCAGTCGCGCCTCGAAGGGGTCGTACTTCCAGGCGGAACGATCGCCCACCCCAACACAGTCGATGTGACCATCCATGAGAATCGTGAACGGACCGTTCCCGATTCGCGCAATCACGTTGCCGAGGCGGTCAAACGACACGTCATCGAAACCCAGCTTGTCGTACTCCTGGCGCACACGCTCACAGCGCGGGCCCTCCTGGAGGCTTTCCGACGGGATCGCAATCATGTCCCGCAGAAATTGCACGACATCCTGCTCGTATTGCCTTGCCGCAGCCAACGCCGCCCGTCCTTCTTCGCTCATCGTTCAGCCCGTCTCTGTGTATGGTTCATACCGACTCCCGCTCCGATCACCACACCGGAGTCTTCGTTGAATGCTTGAATCTCCCGATTCCACTCCGGGATCTGTTGAACGAGATCGTCCCAAAAGGACGGGGACCATAACGCGTCGAGTTCTTCAGCGGATTTGCCCTGTTGCTCGACCCATGTGAAGTATTTGAGGTTGTGGAGCGCTTTCCGATCCGTATATCTGAGCTCCCGAACGTGGTCTGTCGTCGTCCCAAGCAAATAGCGTTCGAAATCAACGCCTGCCGCCGACAAGCTGTACCGCCCGTGTGTGTCCTCCAGTTCCGCCAACCGAGACAGGTACATGTCGGCCGAGTCCGTGAAGGACGTCAGCAGAACATCGTGCTCATTCAAGTCGTAATAGCGCGCTGTTTTGATCGCCGCCAGAACATTGGCGATGCACGAGATTCCCAACAGCGGCAGCGCGCCCACGGTGTTTACCGCGATCCCGCGATGCACCAAGAGGTCGTGTCCGGCCGGATCGTTGAACAGCCGGAAGATCCGCATCGCTGCCTCATCGTCAATCGCCGTCACGAAGTCGGTGCTTCGCACGTTGTGGATCCACGGAACATGTTTGTCCCCGATCCCCTCGATGCGGTGAGCGCCGAACCCCGCGTGAAGCAGCGTGGGGCATTGGAGGGCTTCCGCGGCCGTGATGGTGCACGTCCCCAGCGTCTGCTTCAGGTAGTCGCCGGCTGCCAGCGTGCCGGCTGAACCGGTGGCGGCCACCCACCCGGTCAGCCGGTCGTTGGGGCGGGCCAGACGGCGGAAGGCGGATTCCGCCGCCGGGCCTGTGACGGCATAATGCCAGACGTAGTTTCCGAATTCCTCGAACTGGTTGAAGATCACCGCATCGGGACGCGTCTTTCGGATGTCCCAGCAGGCGTCAAAGATCTCCTTGACGTTGCTCTCGCTCCCCGGGGTGGCAATGATCTCGGTGCCCATGCGCTCGAGCCAGGCAAATCGCTCGCGACTCATTCCCTCCGGGAGAATCGCCACCGACCGACAGCCGAGGAGCGCGCTGTCGAACACACCACCCCGACAGTAATTCCCGGTGGACGGCCACACGGCGCTGTGCCGGGTCGGGTCGAAATCGCCGCGTACCAGCCGCGGCACCAAGCACCCAAAAGCAGCCCCGACTTTATGCGCTCCCGTGGGGAAGTGTTTGCCGACCAGTCCCACGATGCGGCACGGCACCCCGGTCAGCGCGCTGGGCAACTCGAGCGTGGTGACGTCGCCGAACCCGCCGGACGCAGGGTCGTTCCGCCAGCTGATCCGAAAGAGATTGAGCGGGTCGGTCTCCTCCGGATCGATGGGCCGGAGGGCGGCGACCACGTCCGGGTGAATCATCGTCGGGTCGCGCAGCTCGTCGAGGGTCGGGATGACTACACCCCGTTCCCGACACCGCGCCACGGCGCGCGCTCTGTTTTGCTCTCGGGTTGTCATCGGGACAATCTACTCACCGAGGAAGCTAGTGCCCCAGGGTAGTGCCGCAAACCGATCCCACAGCCCCGGCGCAGCCTGACGTGCCTGGGTGGCCAGCTCGTCGGGATCGATGGTCGTGTGACGCCCGTCGCGCAGCACAACACGTCCACGCGCAATAGTGTGGCGCACGGGTGTCTCCGACCCACCGTACACCAAGTGCCCGACGACGTTTGCCGGCGTCACGGGCGTCGGGGGTTGCGCCCCAAGCACGACGACATCCGCCGGCGCATCCGGCACCAGCTCGCCCAACAGCGGTTCGTCGAAAAACCGCCGCGCGACGAGCGCATTGTTCCGCATGAGCTCCGGCACCACCGCAAACCCTACGCTGGGGTCGGCTCGACCCGCCCGAAGCGTCAAGAGAGCGGCCCGGAGCGCACGTAACATCGCGGAAGACATGCCGTCGGTGCCCAGCCCCACCGTACAGCCTGCGGACGTCGCATTCACGATGTCCAAACGCCCCACTCCGTTGTTGGCATTCGATTCGGGATTGTGAATCACGACCGCATCGCGCCGGGCAATGGTTTCGTATGCGTCGCGATCGAGATGGATGCCATGCGCCAGCAGGGCGTGCCTGTCGAGCAACCCAGACCGCTCGAATCGCTCGATGGGACCCACCCCGAAGGCGTGGCGGGATGCGTCCACATCAACCGGATCCTCCGCGACGTGCACATGACATCCGCTCCCGCTGGGACGGCGCTTCACGACTTCTGCGAGTGTCGCATCGCTGAGCGTAAAGCTCGCATGGAGGCCCAGCACGCCGCGAATTCTCGCATCAGAGGCGCGCGCATCGAGGAATTGGATATTCTCCTCGAGACCGGCGATGGCTTCGTCGTGGCCGTTCCGGTCAGACACCTCGTAGCAGAGCGCTGCCGACAACCCAGCTCGCTCGACTGTACGGGCAATGATGTCGAGGCTCCCACGCAGGCAGGAGGGGGATGCATGGTGGTCGAAGACGGTGGTGCAGCCCCACTGAATGCAATCGGCTACCGACAGCTCGGCCGACAGCGCGACCGTCTCCGCGTCCAATGCCCGGTCGAGCCGCCACCAGAGACGGTCAAGCACCTCCGGGAACGTGCGCATAGGCGATCCCGGATCGAGTCCCCGCGCGAGCGCCGAATAAAAATGATGGTGGAGATTGATGAAACCCGGTAAGATCATACCGCCGCGGGCATCCAGCACCTCGTCGGGCTGAGATGGGAAACGCAGTTCACGTTCCCGGCCCGCGGCGACGATTCTATCACCGTGCCACAGCACCGCCCCGGGTTCCACGACCGTCGCTATGCTGTCCGTGCCTGGAAAATTCGTGACGAGCACCCCGTTCCGCACCAGACCCGTATGGCTCATTGTTGCGCAGGTTCCGGTTGCACCATGTTGGGAGTGCAGGAGTTGAAGATCGACTCCCAAACGGTCTTGATCCGCCAGATCGTTGCCGTATCGATCTCGACGTCCCGCGCCATCGAAACGTCCACGACATCGAGCGGTGCGAGACGCACCTCGATGCGAAAGCCCTCACCGTCGAGCACAGCTCCGCGTCGATCTGGATCGGCGACAAACCGCATCTCGACTCCCTCTACCCTGGCGTGAATGGTCGACCCGACTCGACAGAAGCCGTCCAACGACGAGTGACGAGCAAACTGCTCATGAGTGACGAAGACGCATTCCTTGGTCAGAAATGGTGCGCCTTCCTCCGGACAATACACCTCACAGTTCGAGCACTCATTGCACGCCGGTTCGGCAACCGCAAGCTGGTGGCGCTCGCGAATGCGAAATCCTCTGCCTCCGTCGCGGCGGACCGATCCGTCGGGCATCCCACGCAACGTAGCAGTCTCCGCGTCCACCGGTTCGACGTCGTACGAGAACATCGCGTCGTTCGGGCAAGCCGGAATGCAGAGGTCGCAGTTGATACAGTCATACAGGGCGAGCCGGCTATCGATGCGACGCGGAGTTTTGGAGTTGGCGCGAGCCGAGTAGGCGTCGTCGTCGGAAAGTGGCGGCACCACCGAACGGCCATTTAGCCGCCCGGCGATCCGTGTAGCGTGCAGCACGACGCGTTCCGGATCGAGCCCCGCGGCTGCGGCCGCATCACGCAGCGCTTGCGGCAGCTTGTCCGGCTCGTCCCGGGCCAGGGCGGTCAACCTTTCCCCTACGCGGCTCCAGGCAGCCTTCCCTTCCTGGGACTCGGCAAGCGCAGCCCGGGCGGCTTCCGCGCCGCACCCGCGAGCCGACAGCACGAACGCTTCCCGGCTCCGTACGCGCAGAGCCTTCATGTCACGTGCCAGGGCGCGAAGGTAGGCGGGCAGCCGGCCATACCCCCCCTGCCGCAAGAGATCGGTGCAGGTCGTGATCGGCACGAGACCGCACGCAACGGCGGCCGGAAAGTTCTTCGCCGTGACGCCTGCCGAAAACGAGACCGGGAACTCAAATCCTAAATCTTCCCGAAACTGCTGCATCAACGTCATGGAAATCACGTGCAGCGGCTGACCGGAAACGTACATGTACGGGTCTGGCTGGGTTGGGAAGTACGCCTTGTTGTTCGCCACAACCAGCGTGTTGGTGAACTTGGCGCCAATCGTCGTACCGCGACGAGCCGCAATCTCATGCAGCCGTTTCAGCATTTCCATGCCGTCGTCATACTGCAGATCGCTGTCGAACGCCTCCTGTCGGAGTTCGAGATCGGTGTACCCCAGACGCTCAATCAGCAGTTCGTGCACACGCCGGTACCCGAGCAACGTCGGATTCAACTTGATGATCGTGTCGAGACCAAGGTCTTCCATGAGATATGTCGCAATTGCTTCGATTTCGTGTGCCGGACACCCGTGAAAGGTCGAGAGTGTCACACAGTCGGAGATGCACCCCGGCAGCGAAACGTCCCGGAATCGCGCGAGGTCGCCGGTCAGCTCATTTCGAAGGGAATCGAAGATCGGCCCGGGGTCTTTGAGCGCACGGATGAAGCCGGTCACCTTGTCCGAACGAATCCCGGCGAGATCGTAGCCGACACTGATGTCTAACACGGTGTCCGTCCCGGAACGCTCGGGAAAGACGCCAAACGTCCCGGTATGCTTCAGGATTTGGATCAGAAACATGGCCTTGGCATACTCGAGCACCGATTCCCCGACCGACAGCTCCTGGGACCATTCGACGTTGTATCCCACGTTCGGCACATGGATGCAGGGCCGGGGAATTTCCAAGCGGTCGTTGATCTGTACTGTCTTGAGTTCGATGATGCGGCTGCCGGCGAGCCACGAGAGCACGATGTTTTGCGCCAGTTGCGTATGGGGCCCGGCCGCAGGGCCTACTGGGGTGGACGCGCGGCGTGAGAAATGCACCGCACTGAAGTCGTACTCGCGGTTTGGGATGAACCACTTGCGGATCGGGAGATCGAAGATCGACTCCGTTGCCGCAACTTCGCTCCGCATCCGGCGGAGCAGTTCGACGAACGGGACCGGACCAAGGACGCTCATGCGGCCTGCCGGCCAAGTTGGGTCACGCGGACTTCGAAATGCGGCGGCGGGATTTCGGAACCGACGGAATCGCGGCCGGTGCGTCGCTCATTGGAAGGGCGAACCGGCGCTTGCCGTCGTAAGCGTAAAGCGCACCGGCGACTGCCCCGGCCGTGGGGACCAACCCGATCTCGCCCACTCCCTTCGCTCCGTAGCCGCCGATATCGTCGGGGACTTCGACCAGAATCACGTCGATGTCCGGCGTGTCCTTCGCTCTGAGAATGCCCAGGTCCTTGAGGAGAACGGAATCGAGCCGTCCGTCGGTACAGGGCAGATCTTCCGACAGGGCATATCCAAGACCCATGTGAATCGACCCTTCGATCTGGCCGGCACAGAGCAGGGGGTTGATTGCCCGACCTACGTCATGGGCAGCGACGACACGGTCGAGCCGCCCGCGGTCGTCCAAGATGACGACCTGCGTTGCGTAGCTAAACGTCATGTGCGTCTTGGGATCGTCGCTTGCTTCCCCCGGCTTGGTCGTAATGTCACATACGAACTCGCCGCGGTATTCACGTCCCACCAGTTGCTCGAGCGCATGCTCCTTCAGATCGCGCGCGAGTTTCCGCGCAGCGGTCTGACCGGCCGCGCAGCACAACGCCGTTGCACGCGACGCCGTCGTCATGCCACATTCAACGCCGGGTTCACTTGCCGCACGGACCGACATGATATCGGGCTTGAGACCCGTTTCCTCGTTCACCACTTGCCGTAAGATGGTGAACAAGCCCTGACCCATCTCCGTGTAGCCGGTCACGATCTCCAAACAACCGCCATCGAGCACCCGGATCGCCAAACGGCCGGTGTCCTCCATGCCGTTCCCAATCCCGGTATTCTTGATTCCGCAGCCGATCCCCGCGTACCTGGCGCTCTTGTACACGTCCTTGACCGCCTCGAGCGTCTGCCGTATTCCCACACTCGCCGTCATCCGCTGCCCGGTAGCAAACTGATCGCCCGGCTCCAGGACGTTGCGGTCCCTGATGTCATACCCATCGATGCCAACGCGCTCGGCAAGCATGTCCATGATGCCCTCAATCGCGAACGCCGCCTGGTTCGCGCCAAACCCGCGCATGGCCCCACTCGGCGGGTTGTTGGTATACACCGTCTTGGCTTCGATATCGACGTTCGGCACGCGGTACGGACCGCACGAGTGCCCCGCCGCCCGCTCCAACACCTTCATCCCCACCGAGGCATATGCACCCGTATCGCCGACGATCCTGACTCGCGCGGCGGTGAGTCTCCCTTCTTTGTCGGCGCCGACCGTGTAGGCAAGCGTGATCGGATGTCGCTTGGGGTGCATGCGCATCGACTGCTCTCGGGTGAGAACCGTGCGCACCGGCCGGCCAAGGATGCGGGCAGCAAGCGCCGTCTGCCCTTGGATGGCCAGATCTTCCTTTCCCCCAAACGCACCGCCGTTCGTGACCAGCTCGACGGTGACGCGCTCGACGGCAACACCGAGAATCGCCGCGATTTGCTGCTGGTCGTCATGCACCCCCTGGCCCTGGGAGTACACCGTCAAGCCGTTGTCGCGCGGTACGGCCAGGCAGGCCTCCGGCTCGAGAAACGCGTGCTCGATGCGCTGCGTCGAGAATGTTTGCTCCACAACGTGCGCCGACGAGGCAAGCGCCGAGTCCACATCGCCGCGCGCAAACGCACAGTGCTCGAGCAGATTGCCGTTGGGATGCACGGACGCGGCCCCCGGCTCGAGCGCGGCGAACATATCCGTCACCGGTTCGAGCACGTCGTACTCCACGCGTACCGCTCGAGCGGCTTGCCGTGCGATGAATTGGCTCTCCGCCACGACGAGGGCGAGGACATCGCCGACGCAACGCGTCGTCTCTCCCTCGGCAACGAACACGGGCCAGTCGGGAACGATCAACCCGACGTGTCGCTGACCCGGCACATCGGCTGCAAGCACGATTCGCACAACGCCGTCCATAGCGAGTGCAGGACCCGTGTCGATGCGCCGAACCACGGCTCGCGCATGATCACTCATGACCACGGCGCCGTGAAGCATGTCGGTGACCGTCATGTCGGCGACGTATGGTTTTGCTCCGATCGCATGATCGAGCCCGCGATACCGCGCCGCCGACATCCCGACGCCGTCGGGGCCCCGCCGTGAACCCGCGTCTGTCCGCCGCTTCAACCCATATTGCTCGCCAAAGAGATGGGGGCGGCGCGGTTCGCACTGTGGGAACGTGCCCCCGTTGTTCCAGGCCTCTCCGGCAGACTGGATGGCGTCGAGGATCCGGGCATACCCGGTGCACCGGCACAAGTGACCGGGAAGACTTGCAGCGACTTCACGCCGGTCGGCCGTTCGACCCCGGTTCAAGAGTGACGCCGCACGAACGACGATTCCCGGAATGCAATAGCCGCACTGGATGCCGCCTTCTTTGACAAACGCTTCGGCGAGCACGCGCCGCTGGTCGTCCGGAATCCCCTCCATAGTCACGACGTCCCGGCCCTCCATCTGCTCCGGTTTGCGCAGGCATGCAAGCACCGGTTGCCCGTCCACCAGCACCGCGCAGCACCCACAATACCCTTGCGGTGCACACCCATCCTTTGGCGACGTGATGCCGCACGTCTCCCGCAACACGTCGAGAAAGTGCATTCCCTCGGTGTATTGCACCGTTCGCGGTTTTCCGTTGAGCGTGCACGTGAGGTTCGGCATCACACAGAGACTCCAACCGATGTGAGCGTAATATAGGTGATTTCAACCCTGACGGCGCCGTCGAGTCGCGGCCGCCGACTCCGGCTCTCAGTACTCGATGCGGTCGCTCTTGGCTTCCCAGGCATCGAACGCGGCACGTGCTTTGTCCGCCAGCAGTTGGACGGCCGGTACCGACCGCTTGTCCGGCGGGCTCTCGAGTTCGTGATACATACGGGCGTCATCAAAGCCGATGCGCGCTGCGTCCCTTCGGGTGTTGGCGAAGTAGATACGGTCGAGCCGCGCCCAGCGAATCGCGCACAAACACATCGGGCAGGGCTCGCAGCTGCTGTAGATCTCACATCCTCGGAGCGCAAACGTCTGCAGCCGCTCGCACGCCCGGCGAATCGCCACGATTTCGGCGTGTGCCGTCGGATCGTTTGCCGACGTGACCAGATTGGTTCCTTCGGAGACGATCTCTTCGCCCTTGACGATAACCGCGCCAAAGGGACCACCGCGGCCAGCCGCAACGTTATCCAACGACAACGTGACCGCCCGCATCATGAAATCCGGATTCCCGGTCGTGGCCATCAGCCTTCGTGCCGGTTCACGACGGAGCCGACCGCCGCTCCACGCGCTGGTTTCACCTCCTCCAGGCGGCGTCGGCGCAGATCCGTCACGGCGAGGAGCACTCGTTCGGGTGTGGCCGGCGCGTCCAACGTGGGAATGACCTCATAGTTCGCAACGCTGGCCACCGCGTCGCGCAAGGCACAGAACACGGAAATCGCCAACATCAGCGGCGGCTCGCCGACCGCCTTGGACCGATAGATGACATCCTCGCGGTTGACACCTGACTCCCACAATCGCACACGAAAATCGGGGGGCACGTCACTGCACGTGGGGATCTTGTACGTCGATGGAGAGTGCGTCATCAGCCGACCGTTCGCGTCCCAGTACAGCTCCTCGGTTGTCAGCCAACCCATCCCCTGAACGAATCCTCCCTCGACCTGACCACGGTCCACCGCCTGATTGATCGACTTGCCGACGTCATGCAGAATATCGACCCGCAGGACCTTGTGTTCGCCCGTGAGCGTGTCAATTACGACCTCCGAGACCGCCGCTCCGTACGCGAAGTACAGGAACGGCCGACCCTGCAACCGCTCTCTATCGTAGTGAATCTTCGGTGTGCGGAAATATCCCACTGCTGACAACGAGACACGCTGCGTGTGCGCAAGCCGCACGAGTTCGGTGAACGAGAGCCGCTGGTCTCCCACGGCGACCTCGTTCGGTTCAAACACCACATCGTCTTCATTCTTGCTGAAATGCCGGGCGGCCACCGTCGTGAGCCGGTCTTTGAGGGTCTTCGCCGCGATTTGCGCCGCCCTCCCGTTCAAGTCGGTGCCCGACGAGGCTGCCGTCGCTGAGGTGTTTGGGACTTTCCCCGTGGTCGTCGCGGTGATTTTGACGCGGTCGACGTCGATTTGAAGCTCTTCGGCGACGATCTGCGCCACCTTGATCATGAGGCCCTGCCCCATTTCGGTGCCGCCGTGGTTCAAGTGCACGCTGCCATCGAGATAGATGTGAATCAGCGCCCCCCCTTGATTCAGATGCGTCGTCGTGAAGGCGATGCCGAACTTCACCGGCGTCAGCGCAATCCCCCGCTTGAGCACGGGGCTGTGGAGGTTGAACTCGCGGATTGTTTGGCGCCTCGACCGGTACGCAGCGGTCTCCTCCAGTTCAGCCAGCAGATCGGCGAGAATGTTGTCCTCCACGGTCATTCCGTAAGGGGTCACGTTGCGTTCGCGCACGCCATAGAGGTTGGCTTTCCGAACGTCCAGCGGGTCGCGCTTCAGCGTCGTCGCGATGTCCTCGATGACACGTTCGATACCCATCATCCCTTGCGGGCCGCCAAATCCACGAAAGGCGGTATTCGAGACCGTATGCGTTTTGCAGCGGTGTGAGACGGCGGACACGTTCCCGAGGTAATAAGCATTGTCACAATGGAACAGCGCGCGGTCGTTGACCGCTCCAGACAGGTCCGGAGACATGCCGCATCGAGACGCCAAGGTGAGATCGATCGCTTGGATACGGCCGTCGTGGTCGAACCCGACGTCGTACTCGATGGTAAAATCATGCCGTTTCCCCGTCATGATCATGTCATCGTCCCGATCCAGGCGCATCTTCACCGGCCGGCCCGTCTTGGCGGCGAGCAGCGCCGCCACACACGCAAACAGTGCAGCCTGCGTCTCTTTTCCGCCAAACCCGCCTCCCATCCGGCGCACTTCCACCGTCACGGCATGATCCCTGAGCCCTAGCACCTTCGCCACGGCGTGCTGCACCTCGGAGGGGTGCTGTGTGGAGCTGTGCACGATCATGTCGCCGTCCTCAGACGGGATCGCGAGCGCGATGTGGCCTTCGAGATAGAAATGATCCTGTCCCCCCATGCGCAGCCGCCCTTGCATGCGGTTGGGAGCGTGGTGCAACCCCGCTGGCACGTCGCCGCGCTTTACCGCATGCGACGGCAGGACGAACGATTCGTTAGCCAGCGCATCATCAATCGTGAGCATCGCGGGTCTATCTGCATAACCCACCACCGCCCGTTTCGCAGCGCGGCGTGCCGATTCGATGTCCTCGGCCGCCACGGCGAACAGTGATTGCCCGGCGTATTCGACGTGATCCTCGGCGAAGACCGGGTCGCCGGGGTGGGCCGGCCCGATGTCGTTGACGCCAGGAACGTCTCGAGCGGCAATCGCCGCGCGGACGCCGGCGACATTCAGGACGGGATCGAGGTCCAGGGTGGTGATGCGAGCGTGCGCCCGATCGCTCATGCCGATGGCGGCGAATAACAAACCCTCCGGCTCGAGCAGATCATCGATGTATTGCGCCTCTCCGGATACGTGCTTGTGCGCACTGTCGTGAGGAATGGAGGCGCGGACACCTCCGACGATCGCGTTGGGAACGCGTGACATGTCAGCCGTGCTCATTCCGCAAGGTTGAGCACGCGGGTCTGGGGGGCGTCGCTCGTCGTTTCGAGGAAGAACCGCCGCAGGAGATTCTTTGCAACGAGCTGACGGTATGTTGCGCCGGCACGCATGTCACTGATCGGCGTGAAGTCTTGGTCCAGGGCATCCGCTGCCGCGTTCACGGTTTCCTGTGTCCAGGTCGCATCTCGCAACGCATCCTCACAGGCTGCGGCACGCTTCGGGACCGCCGCCATACCGCCGTAGAACACGTGAGCATCGCTCACACGTCCATCATCCACCTGCACGCTGTATGCCGCGCAGACCGCTGAGATATCCTGATCGAAGCGCTTCGAGATCTTGTATGTGCTGAACAGGCGGCGCGGCGCATGGATAGGAATACGGAGCGCGACGATGAACTCTCCTGGCTGTAACGCGGTCTGGCGGTAATCGACGAAAAAATCCTGCAAGGCAACCTCGCGGGTGATATCCCCACGTCTGAGGACAGCCGTCGCACCCAGTGCCATGAGCGCGGGCATCGAGTCGCCAATGGGAGATGCGGTTGCCACGTTCCCCACCATCGTGCCGGTATTCCGTATCTGCACCGAACCGAGCCGCCGGATGACCTCGGCAAAGTCCGGATAATACCGTCCGATCACCGTGAGCACGTCGGTGTATGTCGCGGCGGCACCGATTGCAATGTGAGAGGACTGCACGTCGCATCGCCGGAGTTCGGCAACGTCGCCCACATACAATACGGTATCGAGGTCGCGATGCTCTTTGGTCACCCACAGGCCAATATCCGTGCCACCGGAGAGGACGAGCGCGTCCGGATACCGCTGGCGAAGGGTCGCAAACTCTGCGACGGAGGTGGGCGCGAAGTAGCGGCGTTCTCCATAACTCAGCGCCAACGTTTCAGTGCGCTGAATCGATTCGAGCAGGGCACGAGTCTCCGGTTCGCGCTCTGCAAACCGGTCGCCGCGCCCACCATC
>JBFHWR010000031.1:0-17210 GCA_041599395.1 Gemmatimonadales bacterium
CGTGGACCGCCGTTGCCACGTCTTGCCGGCGTCGGTGGACTTGAAATAGCCGGTCGAGTTCACGTACAAGACGTCGGCATCAGTCGGATCGGCATCGACGTTGGTGTAGTAGAACGGCCGGTCGACCAGACTCGCGAAGTCGCTCACCATTTCGAAGGAGGCGCCGCGATCGTTGGAACGGTAGAGTCCCCCCTCCGGTACCGGGGCCTCCATGAGCACGTACAGCCGATTCGGATCAGCCGGTGAGACTGCCAGGTCGCTCTTGCCACGAAGACCCTGGGGTAACCCGGAGGTAAGGTGATTCCAGCTGTCGCCACCGTCCGTCGATTTGTACACGCCGCCTTCACGGGCACCGCTGATGATCGTCCACGGCTTGCGCTCCGCGCGCCACAGCGACGCGTAGATCTCCCGGGGATTGTCGGGGGCGAACTCGAGATCGACCGCTCCCGTCGAGTCCGACACGAACAACACCTTTTGCCACGTTGCTCCGCCATCCCGAGAGCGATACACGCCGCGGTCCGGGGTTGGACCAAACGGGTTTCCGATCGCCGCCACGTATATCACGTCGGGGTTCGACGGGTGGATCAGGACGGCGCCGATCTGGCCGACCGTGGTGAGTCCCATCGAGCGCCAGGTTTTCCCTGCATCCGTGGATTTGTAGACGCCCTTTCCGATAATGACATTGCTCCGGATTCCGTCCGACCCGGTGCCCACGTATATGATGTTCGGATCCGAATCGGCAACACGAATCGCCCCGATGGAGCCGGTGGCAAAGTACCCGTCAGAGATGTTGGTCCAGCTCTGTCCGTAGTCCGTTGTCTTCCAGACACCCCCACCGGTTGCGCCCATGTAGAACGTCGCGGGTTGCGCGGCGTGTCCCGCCACCGCCGTAACACGACCACCGCGCGACGGTCCGATGTTGCGATACGAAAGCCCATCGAACATCGCCGTCGAATACACGGCGTTGGGATCGGAGGATTGGGACTGGGCGGAAAGTGGGAGATGGCTCTCGGAAACGAGCAGCAGAACGATGGCGGTTCCCACTGCGGGAAGGATGTGTCTCATGGCGTGGACCTCGAGATTCAAAGAACCAGCTTCGAGTAGCCGATCGTCGAGTCTTTAATATCCATCCTCCCACCCCGAAACGCCAATCACGGCGCTCGGCGTCGCGCCCCAGGGTTGTAGGCGACTCCCATCCAGGAATTGAAGTCATAGGTCAATTGCTGATAACGGGTTATGAGTCCCCTCACAGTTCTCTTCCCGACACACTGACATGAGGCTTGCTTGACCACCGAATGTGTTCGATATTTTGAAAGACCACATTCTGCAACCTCGCGCCGTCCGGCGCGACCAACAACTTGAGCCGCCGTGAACCTCATCGCGGCGCTCGGTGCTCCACATAGAGCCGCTCCCTATGAAGTCTGCCACCCATGGGAGCGACACAAGCGGGGCGGCAGTCCCCGCCCACCCCGCTCTCGGCTTGCGAAACATGGGCGCCGAGAAAGAGCCGAACCTTTTCGGAGGGTGATCATGAAACCCAACAATGTCAGGCGTACGGTCTACCCCATTGCCATGACTGTCGCGCTGCTGTTTGCGACGACCGTCTCGGCGTGGGGTCAGGCGACCGGCCGGATCACTGGACGGGTGACCGATCGGGTCTCACTACGCGGGCTCGAAGGAGCCATCATCAGCGTTGTGGGAACCGGTCGAGAGGCTACCACCAATGCCGCTGGAGTTTACACGGTAAGAGAGGTTCCAGTCGGAACCCACACACTCCGAGTGGCGATGCTTGGGTATACGCGAGTGGAGACCACCATTACCGTAAGCGTGGGGCAAGCGGCAACGGCGGACTTCGCACTGCGGCTCGCATCCATTACCCTGGACGCGATCGTCATCACCGGAACGGCTGGCGGTCAGGCGAAACGGTCGCTTGGCAACTCCGTGAGCGCGATCCAGGTCGGCGAGAAGCTCGAAGTGGCGCCGATCACGAACGTGACGGAGCTGCTGACAGCCCGCACTCCTGGGCTCACCCTGATGGCCAATAGCGGCCAGACCGGGTCCTCGTCCAACATCCGCATCAGGGGCGCGGGTTCCTTGAGCGGGGGCTACCAGCCGGTGTTCTACGTCGATGGCATCCGCATCGAAAGCGGCACCGTCGAAGCGGCCAGCACTTATCAGGGTGGCACCGCGCTCGATTTCTTGAACCCCGAAGACATCGAAAGCGTCGAGGTCATCAAAGGTCCGGCGGCTTCAACGCTGTACGGGGCGGATGCTGCCAACGGCGTGATCCAGATCATCACCAAGAAGGGGCGACGCGGACAGGAAGGGGTGCGCTGGACCGCGAGCCTCGAAGTGGGAGAGAACGAGTGGACCCGGAGCGTGGGTTCGAACACCACCTATTGGCGTTGCACCGAAGCGAATCAGTCGTCCTCAACCTACCCCGGGTGTGGTAATCCGTCGTCGGTTCAGTGGTGGAGCACTCCCGAGTTTGCGACACCGAACGCCGATTGTAAAAAGATCACCGAAGGTCAATACAAGGGAGTGACCGCGTGCTTGAATACGGGAATCCCGGACTCCGACATCACGGACATTGGTGACGGGACGTTCCTGGTCAAGGACGACCCGCTGTTCAGGCACCCCGCGGCCCTGCGCACTGGCACGATCCTGGACTTCAACCTCTCGGCCAGGGGCGGGACCGAGACGATGGGGTACTTCCTGTCGTTCAATCGGAACAAAGAAGACGGGGTCTATTACAACAACTTCTCCCAACGGTACTCGGGCCGCGCCAACTTCGACATCACCGTCTCTGACAAGGTTGGCCTGTCGACTCAGTTCAGCTACGCGCGGACTCATTTGCGGCAGCCGCTCAACAACAACTCGTCCAATAGCGTGCTGCGTAATGCCATGCGCGGCCGGGCGCGGGCTCAGCGGCGCACCTGGGAGCCAGGGTTCCGGGGATTCAATCCCTGGTTGTCCAATGAATTCAACCGCCAGAACAGGCTGGAGCGCATGACGATCGGGGTCACGGCCAACTGGGATCCGTTCCCGTGGCTCCGGAACCGGCTGACGCTGGGACTGGACAAACAGAACTATCGCGAGACCACGTTCTACACGCAGGACACGACGGGTCGCGCCCCGTGGGGTACGGACGATCAGTTCGGATCGATCAACCACGAGATCCCCAATATCCACCGGTGGACAGCCGACTACTCGGGTTCGGTCGTGCTCGACCTCAACCCAGAGATCCGGTCGACCTTTTCCGCCGGCATGCAGTTGAACGCCCGCACCTACCGTGGCTACTTCGCCGATGGCGAAGGGCTCGTGGCGAACAATCTGAATCTGGTCGGGTCGGCTTCGACGCGGGACGCCGACGAGCAGCTCTCCGAGCAGACGTCGCTCGGCTTCTACCTGCAAGAACAGGTTGGCTGGCGGGATCGGTTGTTCGTGACCGGCGCGATGCGGATCGACGACAACTCCGCATTCGGGTCGGACTTCTCACTGGTCGTGTACCCGAAGTTCTCGACCTCCTGGATCATCTCGGAGGAGCCATTCTACAACTTCGGGTTCACCGATCAGCTGAAACTCCGGGTTGCGTGGGGGAGGGCGGGGAACGCGCCGGCTCCCTTCTCGGGCGACCGGACATATACAACCGGTTCGGGAGTGGCTCAAGATGCGCTCGTCAACACGCTGATCGTCTCGTCGTTTGGGAACCCAGACCTCAAGGCCGAGACCGGCGAGGAATGGGAGATCGGGTTCGACGCGTCGATGCTTGACGGTCGGGCCGGACTCGAGTTCACCTATTACGACCAGAACACCAAAGACGCACTGATCAGCGTACCGGACGCGGGATCCACCGGCTTCACGGGAAGTCATCTGGTAAACATCGGGCAGATTTCCAATACGGGGTTCGAGATTCTGTTGACTGGGACGCCCGTCTTGCAGCGGAACTTCCAGTGGGACGCGAGTCTGGCATTCTCGACCAACAAGAACAGACTCGTGTCGTTCGGCAGAGACGAGAACGGCAACCCGATCCGAGAAGAGCAGGTCTTCGGTTCCTTCGCCGACGTACAGCGCCATCGAGAGGGGTTCCCCATGGGTGCGTTCTGGGCCAACGACGTCGAGCGCGATGCAAGCGGTGAACCGGTCCTGGACGCTGACGGCGATGTGAACCTGCTGAGCAGCTGCCGTTGGGCTCCGAGCGACCCCACCTGGAACCGGGACACGGATTGTGACGACATCTATATGGGTCCGTCCCGGCCCACCCGGGAGGCGGCGGTCACCAACACGTTCACACTGTTCGGCAATTTCCGGATCTTCACCCAGTTTGACTACCGGGGCGGCCACTACCAGTGGTGTGCCATTTGCTCCATCAACAGCCGCATCGATCGGAACACGTTCGATGTCAACGCGGGTGGAACCTCGCTCAACCCGGACGTGTCCCAGGCCGAGGTCGAGGCACTGCGATCCCGCCAGACGCTGAGCCATATCAGCAAAGCGGACTTTCTCAAGCTCCGCGAGCTGTCGGTGACTTATTCGTTCCCCGAGACCTGGACACGGTTCATCCCTGGGGGGAGTCAGTGGTCCTTGACCCTGGCGGGCCGCAACCTGGCAGTCTGGACGAAATACAAGGGCCGGGGGGACCCGGAAGTGCAGTTTAGTCCGAACTCGTCGTTTACCATGTTGGACTACGCCTCGACCCCGCAGCTCCGCCGCTTGTCGGCCTCGTTGCGGGCGAGCTTCTAGAGGAGGGCGGCACCATGAGACGGAAACACACAGGATGGATCGGGATGTGTGCCGCCGGCGCCATCCTTCTGGGTGTGGCATGCAACCCGGACGAACTCCTCAAGGTCGACAATCCCGAGGAGATCCAGATCGACGCGTTGGACGATCCCGGACTCCTCACGGTTCAACTGAACGGCGTCATTGACGCCTTCCAGAACGCGTACGACGATCCGGTCATCGAGTACTCCCAGTACCTCACGGATGAGGTCTTGACTGGACTCAATTGGGAGGACTACGCTCGGGTGAATCAGCGGATCGTGAGTTACTTGGAGGGTCCCACCGCCAACATCTTCGAGCAGCTGAGCCGCGGGCTTCGAATGGGAAACGATTTGGCCGAGCGGATACGCGGGTGGGCGGCGGACGATCCGGAGACCGACTTCAACCCTGCGCTCGCGAAGACGCTGGTATTCGCAGGATATAGCGGCACCGTCCTAGCGGAGACGATGTGTCAGGCGGTCATTTCGCCCGATCCCGACGACCCAAGCAACGTTGTGCTGTCGCAGGCCGAGACGTTCCAGGCCGCGATGCCGTACCTGACGGAGGCACTGAGCGTGGCAAATGCCGCCGGTGAAGGCGATGTCGCAAACCTGGCACTGACCGGACTGGCGCGCGCTAGCCTGGGCTTGGGGAATTGGGGCGATGCCGCGAACTACGCGAGCCAGGTACCTGCCGGGTTCCAGTGGTGGTTGGAGTACGTGGACATACCCGACGGGCGAAACCCCCTCCAGAACACGAGCCACGGCGGCAACTTCACTCTCGGCATTCACCCGTGGTTCACCGGTGTCCATCCGAGCTTCGATGGAACCGGGTTCTCGTTTGAGGACGACGATGTGATTGCTCCTCAGACGGACCCACGGGTTCAGCACGAGATCTTTGACGAGACGGGTCACAACGGCTTGACTCGGCTGTACAAGCTGTTTCAGGGACTCCGCTACAGCGACTACACCGGGAACACCATCGCTCCGGCGTCGGCGGAGTGTCCGGCGTGCACCGGCACGGATCCGAGTGACATGCAGCTGTTGGCCGAGTTCAGTACCGACATTCTGCTGGCGGATTACGTCGAGGCGCAGCATCACTACCACGAGGCGCTTGCCATGCAGGGTGGCAATGAAGTGGCCGTGTTGGATTTCGTAAACGCCCGGCGCGCGGTGGGGAACCAGGCGCCGGTCTCGCTGGCGGGCCAGGCACTCATCAACGAGCTCAGAAACCAGCGCGCCAAGGACCTGTTCATGGGCGGGTTCCGTTTGCCCGACCTCCGTCGCTGGACCCGGTTCGACCCAGGCAACGGGCCGTTTGATGCCGGAAGCTACTTTCCGACCGGTACTCATCCCAATGAGCAGTGGGGGTCGTACGAAGATTGGACCTGTTTCCCGATTCCGCTTTCGGAGTATGAAGGGAACCCGGGTCTGCAGAAACCCCTCGACCCGAACGTGCCACCGGGAATCTAAAGCGGGAGGTTCCTCCTCATTGGCGATTCGAAGTCGCCTGGAGGACAGGATGGATGCAGGGGGTGGAAGGCGCAGGCGGCTTTCCACCCCCTCTCGTCTGATGTAACACACGACACTGTTGTGTCCTCGGGTGGAGACGCCATATTGCGAAGAGTGCCTGTCTGTTCAGTCCCAAGCAGCGAGGCGACTGCGTGAGAGCTGGATGCCGCCGTGTTTTGCCACTAGATGTCGTTCGGTCGGGCACCGTACTCGCCGCGACGGTGCTCATCAGCTTCCAAATGGCAAGCGCCCAGCAGCTCCGCGGTCGGCTGATCGATGTCGAATCTGCGGATCCGGTTCCAGCCGGCGTGTTGACCCTCCTCCAGCCGGACAGGATCAGCGTCTCGGCCGCTGTGTCAGACGAAAACGGACACTGGCTATTGCAGGTGCCGAAGCCCGGCATCTACTACGTGCATGCCACTCGTGTCGGATACCAAACATGGGTCGCCGGCCCTCTGCGGCTCGACCAGGGCGACGATTTCAACTCGGTCTTCCGGCTCAGGCGATTGGCGGTCGTGCTCGACCCCATCGAGGTGACGGCAACAGCCGAAACAGAGCGGTTGTTGGAGCTGACGGGGTTCTACGAGCGGCAGCGCAGCGACTTTGGGCACTTCATGACTCCGCAAGACATCGACAAGCGAAGGGCCCCGAGAGTGACCGATCTCCTCATGGGTCTTCCGGGCGTCCACTTGGTGTCTATGGCCGAAGGCGGCGTCGGTGCCCGGTACGTTCAGCTTCGCGGCAGTAACCTCTCGCAGGGTGGTGTCTGTCGACCTCGCGTGTATGTTGACGGTCTGATGTTTGCCCGGGGCGATTCCCGACCTGTCCGCCTGATGGCCGACGATGCTACGGAAATGGTGGAGGACCAACTCTGGCGCATCGATCAGGGGCTGAGCCTGGATGACATCGGCCACCCATCGTCAATTGCCGCCGTCGAGATCTACCGGAGCTCGAGCCAGGTGCCAGTGCGGTTTGGCGGCACCAGCACCGAGACGCAGTGCGGCGTCATCGTCATCTGGACGCGCAGCGGGAGAATGCTGAGCGCAGGTCGATGACAGAACGTTGATTGAACGAACGTGCCCTTCGATTGGCCATACACGGGTTCTCACTCACGGCACCGAAGCTTTCCGCTGACCTCGGGGATCTCGAGCACCTCGTAGAATACGCGGGACCAACCGTCGGTCGCGATGGCCTCAACTCATAGTGATCGTAGAAATGCCAACACGAGTTGTTGCTCCAGGAACGAGAGGCGCGCGAAGGCGTCCCGTGCCCGTTGCGCTTCGCCCCCATGCATGAGGATCGCATCCGCGAGGTCGATCTCCCGCCCGTCATGGAGGAAGCGCTGCCGATGCTGCAATCCCATGAGCATCTCCGTTCGTATCTCGGACGGAGCCGCGTCATACCCGCACACGTCCGCGAGATCGGGTCCCATGTCGTGGAGCAGGAGATCCGAGTAGAGGGAGAGTGTCGTACGATGGAGGGCGGGAACGTCGCTTGCACCAGTCTGCATCGATGGCGTGTGGCAGGTCCCACAGCCCAGGTCATGGAATAGCTGTTCACCCGCGTCCAACGAGTCGCGATGAGCGTTTGACCTTATTGGGATCCGTGCGGTAGGCGCGAGGAATCGCACAAAGGTCGTCAACAGGTTCAGCGTGCGTTGGTCAACTTCCGGATCGGGCGCGGGATCGCTCTCAGAGGGTACCGGATTCCCATTGATGGTCTCTTCGTCTGTCTTGAGGGGCGTGGTCAAGCCCATCTCGAACCGAAGCGCTGTGTCGATGAACTCAAAGAGGGTCGCGGCCTCCGCCTTACGACCGAACCGTGTCAGACGACCATCCGCCCCTCGGGCCGCGCGTCCTGAAACGCCGTCACCGTTCGCATCGCTGGGATCCTCTCGCGTTCGGATCGTCTCTTCCGGTATCGCCTCTACCAGACCCAACCCGAACAGAAACGGCGTCGTAAACCGACCAACTTCGGTAGCGCTCGGCGGGATGACCTCACGTTCGACCCCGAGGTCCCTCAACAGGGGGGTCGCCTGCGTCCTGACATTTTCTCCACCCTCCTCGCTCAATGGATCGCAGACGCCGTTCTCGAACCGTGTTGCCTTCACCACCCGTTCGAATCCGGTTGTGCCCCCTGGGGCCGGCTCGGTATGACATGCGCTGCATTGGTTCTCATTGAAAAGAGGACCCAGCCCCTCTTCAGGCGTGAACACCTTGTTGAACAAAGCACTACCGGCGTTGAAATCAGCCAACTCCCGTTCGCTCAACCCCGGCAGTGGCACTCCCGGGTCCCCGTGGACGGTAGTCTCGGATGGAGACGAACATCCATGGAGCCCGAGCACGACCAGCCAAACCCGGCGACGAGCTTCCCGCGCGCGCGTACCCCAAGGGTGGCCTGACATGCAGCGCTGAGACCCGAGGTCGGATCCAATCAGGCCCTCAGTTCCGACCACGAGGACGCACCCGCGCGTCAGTGATGGTGCGTGGACGTTCGGACTCGTCTGGCAGTGTCTTCAGCACGTCCCGCCAACTGAATTTTTCACCCATTCCTCGAACGTAATAGTCCATCCACGCCATCTCACTCACCGCCTTGACGAGCCGATTCCGCGCGTCGGGAATCCCGTGGCTCCGCCCCGGATACATGAACAACTCGGTTTCTACTCCGAGCTTCTTGAGTGCCATGTGCAATTCCACCGACTGCGGACTGGGGACACGAGGATCGCCCTCGACGACATGGATCATCGTCGGGGTCTTCGCATTCGTGATGAACTTGAGAGGCGACTGCTCCCAGTACGCCTCGAAGTCGTGGTACGGCAGCTCATTGCCGAGATAGTATTGCCGATTCCGTTGTACGTCGCTCTGCGCGTACATCGAGATCCAATTCGACGTGCCGGCGCCGGAGCTTATCGCCTTGAACCGATCCGTGTGTGTGAGAATCCAGTTGGACCAATGACCGCCCGCGCTCCAGCCCAAAACCCCCATGCGGTCTGCGTCCACGATACCCTCAGCAATGAGGTGATCGACGCCCGCCATAATGTCGTCGAATCCTTGCGGAAAGTAGTTGCCGACGATTGCCGTGCGGTGCTCTTCGCCATAATTCGACGAGCCTCGGTAGTTGGGCCTGAAAACCACGTAGCCCGCTCCGGCATATACCTGAGAACCGTAGCCGCCATTGAAACTGAGAACATCAGCCGATGCAGGCCCACCGTGAATGGCAACGATCAACGGATACCGCTCCCCCGGTCGATACCCAACAGGCTTGACCAGGACACCTCCTACCTCTTGACCGTCGCTCGAGCGCCACGTGACCTCTTCCTGATCTCCAAGAGAGAACTCACGAACCTGAGGGTTTACGTCGGTGAGCTGATTCCACGCGCGTCGGTCGCCCAGTTCATCAACACTCGCCACCGTGAACGTCGTAGGCGGTGTGTTTTGATCGGAGTAGTTGATCAGCAATACGCCCGAGTCTTCGTCACGATTCACGGAGAGTGATGCGCGCTCCTTGGTCACTTGACGCACTTCGTCGCGCCGAACGTCCAGCGCGAGCAACTGCCGTGTTGCCCGGACCCCGCTGTTGAAGTAGATCGTGGTTCCGTCGTCCGACCAAAAGCTGAGCGAGACGTGATCTGGGTGATTCCCGCCGAGCTTTCGAAACGCAGCCCCGCGATCCGACACGTCCCGGATGTAGACGCGGCGGCTCTTCATGCTGTACTTCGTGAGATCGTCAGGAGCTACGAACGCGACCCAGCGTCCGTCAGGAGAAAAACTGAGACCCTGCTCGGCGACTTCGTCGTTATTGGTCAATCGTTCGATCCGACCTGATGCCACCTCGAGCAGGTACAGGTCCGCGTTGATCCGCTGCTCAGTGATGTTGCGCTTGTACCGTTCCGCCGAAATGCCCTGGTATCCAACCCACTTCCCATCATCCGAGATGTTGAAGCTCGAGACAGTGTAGCCGGCGTCGTTGGTGAGACGGGTGGACTCAAGTGACTCCATCTGGAGCGTCCACAAGCTGTGCAAGGGAGTCTCTTGGTTTCGGATCTCCACAGTGAACCCCTCGTCCCGACGACGCTCTTCGTCCAAATCCAGTGTATCGGACGCCGTGAAATAAATCCGGCGACCATCCGGGGCCCACTCCCAACGTTCAATGCCAGTCTCATGATGGGTGATCTGTTCCGGTTCCGCCGCCGCGATCCCCTGGATAGGAAGACGGTAGAGCTGCGCATCCTTGCCGCGCCCGCTCCGGTACACAAGCCACGCACCGTCCGGACTGAACGCAAAGTCGGACACGCCGTCCCGCGCATCCGTGATCTTCCGCGCCTCGCCGCCATCGGGGCGCATCTGGTAGAGCTGGTTGCCGCTGCCATCTCCCCCCCGCGCGCCCGGGCCACCCTGTCCCTGCCGGGGCGACGGGGATCGACCAGCGGCGGCGTCCCGGTTTGAGCGAAACACGAAGAAGCTGCCGTCTCGCGACCACTTCGGGTCGGTCTCGTTCTTGTCTTCGGTAAAGGTCATTTGCCGGTTCGAGGTGGCTCCGGCGTCAATCGACACCAGATGGATGTCCGTCTGCCGCTCATCCTCCCCCCAGTCGGGTGTCGAGATCGTGTAGAGCAGCCAACGGCCGTCCAAGCTGGGAGCAAAGGATCCGGCGCGACGTAAATGCTGCATATCGAGGAAGGTCATCGGGCGTGTGGCGTCCTGGGCAAACACCGGGATGGAGGACGGGAATACCGCGATGAGCGTGGCGATCACGGCTCGGCGAGCCGCATGACGGAACGAGGCGAAGGCTGACATGGCGTCCTCGAGCGACTGGGTTGAGGGACAGAGGTTCAATTTGGCCCCTTCAATGTCTCCCGGTAAGGTCCGGCGAAACATCGTTTCCGAGCGTACTCTCGGCCGAGCCAACGCGTCCGGGATCCCACGCTCGCCTGCGCTCATGGCGTCGATGGCTTTCGATCACCGGGTCGCGACGTCAAGTTTCTGTGTGAAGGAACAGACCGACCTGCAGTCTTTCCGGGAGGGAAATGTGCCAGCTCGACGCAGACTCATCGGTGTGTCGGTTACAGCACTCCTAATCTTGGCGATTGGCTGGGGCTGTACATTCGGCGACGACGGCATCTTCTCAGTTCGGGAGCTTGTCGTTGTGCCGAACCCTGCTGAGCAGGGAGATATCGTGACGTTCGTGTTCGATCTCGTCGTCGTGCCCAAGCAAGATTACACGATCACTGGGCTCATCGACGGAACAGTCGCCGTGACCCAAACCCGGCAGGTGATCAACAATGGGCCTTTCGAACTGGTTGTCGGGAGTGCCGAAGATCTCATCGCCGAATTTGGGCTTGGAACACACGTTGCAGACGTGGAGGTCAGACTGCACAAAACCAACGACGTGTTCGGAGCAAGATCCGTCAACTTCGAACTGCGGGAACCGGAGCAGCCGCCAGCCGGGATCGCTCCCGAGAAACGTCCCCCTACGCCGGACCCGTGACCGTCAGTCGGCAGAACCTCGCCGGATCCTCCTAAACGAGCCCGACGTGCTGAGATTTGGCGGCAACCGAAGCTGAAGATGCTCGCCTTCGTCAACGTCGATCTCGTGGGACACATACCGCTGCATGCCGACCACGAGATGAACCTCGAATGCGAGCGGGCGAGCTCGCCAGGGAAATGTCAGACCCTCAACGGTCTGGTTGGCGCTGACCGAGCCCAACGCATGCCGCTCACCACCGCCGTAGACCGCATAGATCCTGGCATCGTAGTAATTGTCATTGATCACGTCGAGCATCACCCCATCGAAGTCCACGGGCCCTGGTTGCCGCACGATGGACCCACTGCCCGCGCCCCCGCAGGCCAGACCGGAGATGGCGAGGACTCCCAGCGCCCACGTGCCAAGTGCCCGGTGCCTCGATGTCGTTCGCATCTCGCCATCCTCCTCGATTCGTGATACCGTGTCACAACCACACCAGCACTGGTTCTGTAATACTCCACGGCCGGCGCGTGTTCCGCTTGCCGGCACTTCTTTCATTCCAGGAGGCTGATCCGCATGTTCCGGACGCTCCTACAACTCCGTGGTCCCTGGGCCGGGTCGATGGTGGCGCTTGCAGCGTGCGGCACGCTGTGGGCGCAAGATAGCGAGGAATGGGACGTGACGGTTGCCCGTGGCAACACTCGCGAGATCGAGTTCACGACGAGTGAGGGGACCTGGCTTTCCGTCGATATCACGCCGGACGGTCGCTGGATCGTGTTCGATCTCTTGGGTCACATTTATCGAGTGCCTGCGGACGGTGGCGACGCAGCGTCGTTGACCCAAAACAGCGGTGTTGCCGTCAACTTTCACCCACGCTTTTCTCCCGACGGCAATCATATTGCCTTCATCTCCGACAGGGGTGGCCAAAACAACCTCTGGCTCATGAATGCGGACGGCTCCGATCCCAGAGCGGTTTTCACCGATCTGGACGTTCGCGCCTCACTGCCCGCGTGGACCCCCGACGGCCAATACATCTTGGTGCGGCGTGATTACGTCGGCCGGCCGTCCGAAGGTGGTCTTGACCAATCCGGCCGCGCCGAGCAAGACGGGCCACAGGGTCGTAGCGGGATCTGGATGTATCACCGGGACGGGGGAACGGGAATCGCCCTGGTGGGGACCGAAGTTACCGGGGCGACATGGCCGTCGGTTTCACCTGATGGCCGGTACGTCTACTTCCACTTTCGGGACGGCGGGAGGGACGCACTGAAGGGGAACTATCAGGTTCAGCGACTAGATCTGCGATCGGGCCAGCGAATCGACATCACCGCCGGGGACGCAGCAGGACCCGCGGCGAGCAGGGTGACGAGCGGCGGCGGATACGGACCCGAGATCTCACCCGACGGGCGTTGGCTTGCGTTTGGCCGTCAGATTCCGGACGGGACGATTTCATTCAAAGGCCATCGGTTTGGGCCGAGGACGGCGCTCTGGGTGCGGGACCTCGAAACCGGCGGCGAACGCGTCCTCATGGATCCGATTTCCGTGGCTATCGAGAGCGGGTCGAAAAGCCTGCGGATCCTGCCCGGATACGCGTGGGCGTCGGACGGCAACTCGATCGTGATCTCCCAAGGCGGCAAGCTGCGGCGAGTGGACGTGGTCACCGGTGCCGTGGTCACAATCCCATTCAACGCCGAGGTCCATCGGACCATCTCGGAGATGGCGTACCGCCCATTTAGGATCACGGATGATCCGTTCCCCGCAAAGTTCCTGCGGTGGCACACGGTGTCCCCAGACGGTTCGGCATTGGCTTTTCAGGCCGTTGGCTACATCTGGACAATGGCGCTGCCGACGGGTGAGCCCAGACGCCTCACGCAGACTCCGGAAACACTCCAGGAATTCGGGCCCGCGTGGTCTCGAGACGGGAGGTGGATCGCGTTCACGACGTGGGACGATCTCGAAGGCGGCCACGTGTGGAAGGTGCGCGCAACAGGTGGTCGCCCGGAGCGCCTCACGCCGCAGCCGGGAGAATTTGTGCACCCGTCGTGGAGCCCGGATGGCAGCGAGCTCGTCGTCGCCCGTGGCTCGGGTGCGACCGCGCGCAAACGTACGATCACACACAACCCGTGGTGGGATGTGGTGCGCGTTCCGGCGACCGGCGGGGAGCCGACGCTCGTGGCTCGGGTGGCGCTGCCTGCGGGGCGCGGGCCAAATAGTCTCGCGCGTCGAGGAATTCTGCAACCGTCGTACGGACCGGACAGGCGAATCTTCTTCCCCGAATTCAGGACGGTAAATAGCTCCCTCCACACGGTGCTGGTTTCAGTGGAGCCGGACGACGGAAGTCGCCGGGAGCACATGGTCCTGCCGGGTGCCGATGAAGTGGTCCCCTCTCCAGACGGCAAGTGGATCGCCTTTCAGGAGGGAGACAATGTCTACGTCACGGCGATGCCGTGGATGGGGACCGGCTCCGAGCCCGTGGACTTGAACAAGCGCCGGGGGAAGCTCCCCGTACGTCAGTTGAGTACCGAAGGTGGGCTATTTCCCCGCTGGCGGGATACGCAAACCGTGGAGTTCGGAAGTGGAAACCGTTATTTCGCCTACCGGATGGATACCGAAACAACCGACACGGTGACTGTCCACCTCGAAGTGACCAGGCGCGTTCCGAACGGCTCCATGGCGCTAACGGGCGCGCGGATCGTCACGCTGCATTCCGAAGAGATCGTCGAGAGCGGAACCGTGGTCGTGGAGGGGAGTCGGATCGTGTGCGTAGGCAATTGCTCGATCACCGGGGTCGATCGCGTAGTCGACGTCACGGGCAAGACGATCATTCCCGGCCTGATCGACATGCACTCCCATCACTATCGCGAACATCGCGGATATCGGCCGCTCCGGGATTACGAGGCGGCGATGTATCTCGCCTATGGAGTGACGACGAGTCTCGACAACTCGATGTGGTCGCAGAACGTCTTCCCCACCGCCGAACTCATCGACGCCGGCCGCATGATTGGACCGCGCACCTTCAGCACCGGAGACCCACTCTACCGGGGCGACGCCGCGCGTCAAAACCACCTGTCCAGTTATGAGATGGCTGAGCAGAACGTAAAGCGGTTGGTGTCGTGGGGGGCAGTATCGATCAAGCAGTACATGCAACCTCGTCGCATGCAACGGCAGTGGGTTTCCCATGTGGCCCGCGAGCAGGGACTCATGGTAACCGCCGAAGGTGGGGACCTGTTCTACAACCTCGGCATGATCATGGACGGACAGACAGGGTGGGAGCACCCCCTGAGCTACGTCCCCGTGTACGGAGACGTGGCCAAGTTCTTTGGACGGGCGGGGGCCGCGTACTCGCCCACCTTTGTCGTGGCAGGGCCCGGACCTTATAACATCGAGTATTTCTTTGCCGAGTCAGACGTATGGAGGTCCCCCAAGCACCGCCGCTGGATGCCGTGGCGGCAGATGGCGGGCCATTTGCGCCGCCGCATGGTCCGGCCCGAGACCGATTACAGCTACCCGCTCATCGCACAGGGTATGGCCGATATCATCAGAGAGGGAGGGTACGGCGCAATTGGATCCCACGGTGAGCATCACGGGCCTGCTGCTCACTGGGAAGTCTGGATGGCAGCGTCAGCGATGGGAGCGTTCGAGGCACTGAGAGTGGCGAGCTTCCACGGAGCCCGTTTCCTGGGTGCCGAGCAAGATCTGGGATCGATCGAAGCTGGCAAGCTTGCTGATCTTGTCGTCCTGAATGCGAATCCGCTAGATGATATCCGCAACACCCTGGACATCCTGTTCGTCATGAAGGGTGGAATCCTGTACGACGCCGATACGCTCAACGAGGTGTGGCCCAATGTGACGCCGTTCGGCCCCTACTACTGGGTTGACGATGATGCGCTTCGTGATGATACGCGGCCGGTGGATTACTGGGAGCGGCGCTGAGGCGGGCTACTTGGCAGGTCGCGGCGATGCGGCAACGGGACACCGCGTCTATCAGCCAAGACGTGGCGCATACCCGCCAGTGCCTCTTATGAAAGGACTCGCCCCAGGTACGCTTTCAGACGCTGCCATGCATCCAGCGCGGGCTCCGTGCGAACGTCCGGATCTTCGTCGACGCGAAGCCAAAAGCCGTGGCCGACGTCGTCATAGATATGGATGTCGTTGGTGACTCCAGCAGCACGGAGAGCCGACTGAAAGCGATCCACCAGCTCGGGGGACGGGCCTTGGTCGAGCGCGCCAAAGGTTCCATAGACCTCGTGATTGATGCTGGCCAATCTCTCGGGGTCGTCGATTAGGGACCCATAAAAGATAGCGGTTCCTTCATGGTTTTCCCCACCCAGCGCATAGCTCAAGGCAATGCCGCCTCCGAAACACCATCCCATCGCCGCGATCTTTCCGGTCACGTCAGAACGCGCCCGGAGAAACCCAGCGGCCGCGTCGAGATTGGCGATAACGCGGGCTTCGTCCCCGCGGACTTCCTGCACGAGCGCCATGTTCTCGTCCCGGTTGGTGCCAATGCGGCCGGAGTACAGGTCTGCAGCAAGTACCACGTACCCCTCCGCGGCGAGCGCATCAGCCGTTTGGCGAATGCGATCCACCAGACCGTTCCATTCATGAATGATTATGAGGGCAGGGAAGGGGCCGTCTCCCTCGGGTGCCGACAGATATCCACGAGTGGCAGAGTCCGCGGGAAAGTACGAGACGTTGAGACCCTGCGGCGGACCGGCCGTACCAAGGATCGCAGCAGGCAGGGCCCCCGCCTCGGTCGGCGCAACGGCGACGCGTTGGAACTCGGCCGACTCGTCCGCCGTCCTGCCATCGGTGTCACCGCAGCCAACCGCCGCAAGGAGTAATACCAGTGGAAGTCGTGCCAACAGCGGACGGTAGAAGTACGGCTTCATCGTAGACCCCGCGTGTTGTGAGAGAGATATTGGCGAGCAGCCCCAAAAGACAACCTGTCCAGAGGTGGACCGGTTACGCAAGGACCCGAGGACAGAGACGCTGTGTCCCGATCACGGTTTCGATCGGCAGATTCTTGGTTACTCGGCTACCAAAAACTGAAGGATCGTCAGGGTATGCCTCTCCCGGCCGGGTTCGTTAACATTCGGGCGGTCCGTGCGTCAACCAGTCAGGAACGGGCGGTAGAGGCCGCCGCGATTGACGGGACCACTCGGAACGAGGGAGAACCATCATGTTGATCAAACTCAGAGGCGCGGTGGCGCTCATACCCGGCATCCTGCTGCTGGCAGCGTGTAGCGAGACGACGGCGCCAGCCGGCGAAGAGTCGGCTGAGGACGCAGTCGTGACGTCGGATGTGGCGGCTTTCGTCGCATCCTCGACCGGGGACGACATCGATGTCATGACGCTCGAGGGAGACGAGGTCATGCAGCCCGGGATCGGCGATCGGGGCTGCGCGCGTGGCGGCATACTTCGGCAGTTCTTCTGCGCCAGGCGTGACTTCCGTGGTGGTTCAGGAAACCTGACCATCGA
>JBFHWR010000032.1:0-17106 GCA_041599395.1 Gemmatimonadales bacterium
CTGGATCCCAGCTTCACGAGAGCTGTGCGCAGCATAAAGTTTCGCGGCGCCGTCGGCAAAGTGCATCTCGCCGTCGACGCACTCCCCAACTTCACCGCCCTGCCAGGAGACGGGCCACATCTTCGTGGCTTGATCTCGATCAGCCCCAGCCTAGGGTATCTCGAGCAAGCGTACGATGACGCCAAATACGGCTCCGTATCGCACAAGCCATATCTCGAAATCGTCATTCCATCGCTGACGGACGCATCGCTCGCGCCACCTGGTCAGCACCTCCTCTCGATCTTCGTCCAGTACGCACCCTACCATTTAGACGGCGATGGCTGGAACGGCGACCGTCGGGACCGGCTCGGAGACCTGGTGATCGAGACCTTGGCGGAGTACGCCCCGAACATCGGGCACGCCGTGTTACGCCGGCACATCTTGACGCCGGTGGATCTCGAAGAGCGGTTTGACCTGAGTGAAGGAAACATTCATCATGGTGAGCCGACGCTCGACCAGCTCTATTTCATGCGGCCCGTGCCGGGATGGGCGCGGTACCGGACGCCGGTCGAGAATCTCTATTTGTGCGGCGCGGGAACGCACCCGGGGGGCGGAATCACCGGTATCCCCGGGCTCAACGCGGCGCGCGAGATGCTGAGGGACACGAAGAGGTAACCAAAACTCGAACGCTCACCCTGGCGGACGATTACACGTCTCGGAGATTGAGCATGCGACATCTCTCCATACGGCTCCTGCCCGTTCTCACGTTCATGACGACTGTCGCCATGCTGGAGGCGCAGTCGCCGGCGGTGGCACCCCGCCGCCCGATTCCCTACCCCGTCGTGCCACCTCAGGGCTTTCGCGACGCCGTCGCCGAGGGTACACGCACGCTCACAGGGGAACCGGGCCCAAATTATTGGCAACAATGGACCGATTACGAGCTGCGAGCGCGCCTGTTCCCACCCGAGAAACGTCTCGAGGGGACCGCGCGGCTGCGGTACCACAATCGTTCGCCCGATGATCTCCAGTTTCTCGCGCTACAGCTGCTCCAAAATGTCCACCTCCCGGGTGCCCGCCGCAACGAGCCAATGGAGGTCACAGAGGGGTTTGAACTCGATCAGATCACCGTTGGGGGCCGCGGCGCCCCCGAAATGTCACGTCCCGGGCCAGGACCCGGCCACATGGTTTTCGGAACCACGCTCGTCGTGTTCCTGCCGGCTCCACTCAACTCTGGAGATTCAATTCAACTCACGATCAGTTGGGCTTTCCACGTGCCACAAGCCGGGGCGTCCAGCCGAATGGGATGGAGCGAGGACAATCTGTTTCACATCGCGTACTGGTATCCACAAATGGCCGTCTACGACGACATCGTGAGCTTTGCGGAGATTGCCGGGCTCACGCCATGGCAGATCGACCAATTTACCGGTGGGTCGGAGTTCTACGCTGGGTTCGGGAGCTACGATCTCACCGTCGAAGCACCACCTGGATGGGTCGTCATGGCGACCGGAGAGCTGGAGAATGCCGAGCAAGTGCTGTCCAACCCCGTGCTGCAGCGGTATCGCCGGGCTCATGACAGCGACTCGGTCGTACACGTCATGACCGAGGCGGACTTCGGCGCGGGGAAGGCCACCAAGACCTCGCCGTCCGGTCTCCTCTCCTGGCATTTCACGAGCGATAGCGTTCGCGACGTCGCCTTCAGCGCCGTTCGCGCGTCGAATTGGGATGCTGCCCGAACGCCGGTCGGTGATCGGGACGGCGACGGATCCGTCGACTACGCGCTCGTCAACGCATTCTGGCGTCCCGAGCTGCCCAACTGGAAAGACGTGTGGCGCTATGCGCAACACAGCCTCGCGTTCTTCTCACAGTGGACCGGTTTTCCGTACCCGTGGCCGCACATGACCGCAGTCGAAGGCGACGGAATCATCAGTGGCGGCATGGAGTTTCCGATGATGACGCTGATCGGCGGGTACGCCGAGTCGGACCTGTCCGCTCTCCACGGTGTGACCGCGCACGAGCTGGCGCACATGTGGGTGCCCATGATCGTGAGCAATGACGAGCGTCGCTACGCCTGGATCGACGAGGGCACCGTGTCGTTCATCACCACGCAAGCCCAAAACGCTTTCTACGGCGGCGGGGATCACGAATCCGAGGATCGACAATCGTATCTGCAGATCGCCAGCATCGGTCTCGAGGGCGAAATCATGCGCCTGAGTGACTTCCACTATAACACTGCTGCATACGGCACCGCCTCCTACCCGAAACCATCCGTTCTCCTGATGGTCCTGAGGGAATTGCTTGGCGAGCAGACGTTCGCGCGGGCGTTCCGCACGTTCATCCGGGACTGGGCGTTCAAGCACCCGCTCCCCTGGGACCTGTTCAACACATTCAACACCGCAAGCGGCCAGAACCTCGACTGGTTCTGGCGGACGTGGTACTACGAAACCTGGACCCTCGACCAGTCGGTTGGCTCCGTGACCACTTCAGGAGGAAGAACCGCGATCGTGATCGAAGATCGCGGGTGGGCGCCCATGCCCGCCCGCGTGGCCATAACGCTCGAAAACGGAGACGTGCTACGCCGCGAGGTTCCCGTCGACACGTGGCTTGCCGGTCACACATCCGCCACGCTCGACATCGAACCCGGCTCACCGGTCGTCCGGGTCGAAATCGATCCGACACAGGTATTCCCAGACATCGACCGCGGGAACAACACGTGGGAACGCGGGCGGTAGACCGGTCGTTACGTTGCAACGGGCGGGAGGAATGATGCGGCGCACGTGGTTGGCACCGCTCATCCCGATGTTGGGCCTGTATGGTGCCCCGGCCGCTCCGGTCCTCGCCCAAGGCCAGCGCGGCACCGACATCTACTTGGCGGCGTTGCGAACGACTCCGGACGGCATGCGCTTCGGGCAGCCGGTCAACATCACGGACCGAGATGGCTACGACAACCAGCCGTCGTTTTCACCGGACGGCTCGTTTGTACTGTATACGTCAAATCGTGGTGGTCAAACGGACATCTACCGGTTTGACATCGTCAGCGGGTCGACCACCCGTGTCACGCACACGGAACCCGAAAGCGAATACTCCGCAACCGTGACGTCCCACGGAAACGCGTTCTCCGCCGTTCGTGTCGAGGCCGACTCGACCCAGCGGCTGTGGGAGTTCGGGATCGATGGACGGAACCCCCGTCTGATCTTCGCGGACGTCGCGCCCGTGGGATATCACGCATGGGGCAGCGCGACGCTCGCGGCGCTTTTCGTGCTGGGGAATCCGCCGACGTTGCAACTCGCCGATCGGAGTACGGGACAGAGCGAGATCGTCGCGTACAACATCGGGCGATCCATGCACAAAATCCCCGGACGCGATGCCGTCAGCTTCACTCATCGCGTCGCAGACGGGCTGGTGATCAAGGAGCTGGATCTCACGACGCAGGCAGTTCGTCCGCTCGTCCGTCTGTTGGAGGGAAACGAGTTCTACGCGTGGATGCCTCGGGGGCGGATCATCATGGGACTGGGCGCAAAGCTCTTTGTGGCCGATCCGTCACGGGACAGCGCGTGGGAGGAGGTTGCGGATTTCTCAGCAAGCGGCATGGCGGAAATCAGTCGCATTGCCGTGAGCCCGCAGGGCGACCGGCTCGCGGTGGTCGCAATCCGGACCGGTCCCGCGTAAATCTTGTTTCACGCCTCGCCGGGAAACCCGGGAGATTCAACAACCTGATGCGCCTGCCACAGGTGCCGGCGTTCGTGTGAGGCTACGACGTTGAAGCATTGCCCGAGCTCGAAACGGATCCACCTGCTGACGGGGGACGTCACTTTGATGCGAGCGAGGTGTAACCCGTTGGCCCGCAGCAAACGGGCCTGGAGTCGCGCTTGCGCCGCAAGAAACCGCTGGGCCACGTCCGCGAGCCCGAGGTCGGAGCGAGGGGCGAACATGGCGGGCGCCTTGAACGCACGCTTGGGTGGGGGCTCGAGCTGTCGCACAAACCACCTGCCAAACCACCGATAACGGAAGGGGCCCTTTCCGGTGAGGTTGCGCGCTTCACCCCGGTCGAGACCCCGGTCGATCGCCGCGAGGTAACAGTCCGCCGTCTCGTTCAGATGTGCAAGACACTCCGCCACCGACCAGCGACCAGGACCTGGACGCCAGTTGGCTTGCCCTTCGCTCAACGTCTGCGCAAGCCTCTCGGCATCCTCTCGGATACGGTCAAACTGATCGTACAGTTCCCGGAGTTCCGGAGACAACGCCTCGACGTCGCCTCCCGCGGGCCGTTCACCCCGCGTCATGGTGGGAACGCTCGATCCAGTTCGCCGAACATGCGACCGCAATGATAACTTGACATGACGTAATCAGTTAGACGGTCTCAATAGGGACCGGGCCACCACGCGCTATCCCGGGTCCGATCACCGGCGTCATCTTCCAATTAGCTTATAGCATCATGAGCCCCCGGCCACGCCTATCCTCGCTGCTGCCGCCACGTCTGAAGACGGTGCTCACGGCGGCTCTCGTGCTCGCAGTGTTCATGGTTGCGAACGCGTGCTACCTCTTGCTCAATCGGCTCGCGGACGCACTGGACTGGACGTTCTTTGCGATCGGCGAGACATCGCTTCCCGCCCTGTTTCAGGCGATGGTCTTGACGCACACGGGGATCGGATTGGCGCTTGCTGCCGTCATGGCCGTGTTTGCGGTCTCCCATCTCCCCAAGGTCTGGCCGCGTCTCCACAGGGCAAGCGTCATTTCGGGAGCACTGTACGTCACTGTCGGGATCATCCTGACGGTCACGGGGCTGTTTATTCTGACCGCTGCCGCAAGCCGTGACAATCGCTGGGCATGGTGGCTCCACGTCGTTTGTGCCCTCCTGGCGGTCGGAGGATACGTCGCACATCGTGTTGTGAGCTATGCCAGGCCCGAAGGGAGACGATTTAGCCGCTTCGGCACGGCGGTGGCAGGTCTGCTGGTGCTTCTCGTCGTGGCCCATGGGTTTACCAAGCGCGACGTGGACCTGACGCCTGAAGCGCAACGTGCTTTCGAACTCGGCCTCAACAGGGGACCCGGGAGCAAGGCGCGAGACCTCTCCCAGTACGGGGCCGGCAGCTTCGTTCCCACCGCCTTCGTTCCACCTGCAAGCCCGTTCTTCCCGTCGCCCGCCACGACGACGTCCGGATCCTTCCTGCCGTCACGGATCCTGACCCGCGGCGAACGGGCCTCTCGGGATGTCGTCCGGACCGAGGCTGAGACCAACGGCTTCGTGGTCGAGACGCTGATTGGCGCCTCTACCTGCGTGCGATGCCATCAAGACGTGGTGGCGCAGTGGGCCGCTTCAGCGCACCGCTTCGCATCGTTCAACAATCCGTTTTACGAAGCCACCGTCAACGACATGCGGGAAAACGCGCTGGAATCCAACGAGTGGATTGCCCATCATCGGGACAAGTATCCCCAACCGAGCGACGCCGTGGGGAGAATAAAGAGCAAGTGGTGCAGCGGGTGTCACGATCCCGCCCTGATGCTCGCCGGCACCATGGATGACGACGTCGACCGAGCGAGCGTCGAGGCCCAAGCAGGTCTCACGTGTCTCGCATGCCATGCAATCGATCAGATCCACAACCGCACAGGGAACGGCAACTACAACGTCGCCGACGAGCAGGAGGATCCGTATCTCTTTGCCGCTGCACCGAGCGGGGGTATCCGGGCCTTTCTGCACGACGCATCGGTCAAGGCCAAACCAACGGTTCATAAGCGGCAGATGTTGAACCCGACTTTCCGCGAAAGCGAATTTTGCGCCACGTGCCATAAGGTGAGCCTGACGGCACCGGTCAACAACTACCGCTGGCTGCGAGGGCAGAACGAGTTCGACAACTGGGATGACAGTGGGGTTTCCCACAACGCGGCCCGCACCTTCTATCTCCCAGCGACGAGGCGGACGTGCCAGGATTGCCACATGCCGCTCGAGCCGGCGCCCCTGGGGGATGTGTCTGCGAAGAATGGTCACGTCCGCTCACATCGGTTCCTTGCGGTCAACACCGCGCTTCCGTTCGTCCGTGGTGACGACGAAACCCTCTCGCGCATCGAGGCCTTTCTCCGCGATGCAAAGATCCGAGTGGAGGTGTTCGCCGTGAACACCGCTCGTTCCAACGAACCGCTGATGGCGGTGGAAGAGGCGCCGCCCGCCCTCGTGCCCGGCGAGCGCGTTACACTGGACGTGGTCGTTCGGAACGAAGGAGTTGGCCACACGTTCCCGGGCGGCACCAACGATTCGAACGAGGGTTGGCTCGAACTCACCGTGTTCGACGATGCCGGAAACGTGCTCGCGCAGAGCGGCGCGATCGATTCGGCCGGCCATTTGGATCCCCTGGCGCACGTCTACAAGGCGGTGATTCTGGATCGGAATGGGGCGCAGATTCAGCGGCGAAACGCGCAAGACATTCACGTGACGGTCTTTGCGAACGTCATTGGCCCGGGAACGGCCGATATCGCGCATTACCGATTGACGGTTCCCAGGACTAACGCCCCGGAAACGCTGCGCGTGCGTGCCCGGGTACTCTGGCGGAAGTTCGACCGGCCGTACACGGAGTTTGCCTTCAACACAAACCGCCGGGGCTTTGCCAGGTTCAACCAGCCGCCGAATCTGCCGATCACCGAGATCGCAACGCATGAGGTGACGCTGCCGGTGCGCGCGCGGCCGGGCGACCGGCTCGACATAGGCAGTGACTCTACCGACTGGATTCGCTATAACGACTACGGCATCGGGTTGTTGCTCGAGGGGAACACGCGTTCAGCACGGCTCGCCTTTCAACGGGTCGCAACGCTCGCACCCAGTCGGATAGACGGACCGCTCAACCTCGCGCGGACGGCGCTCAGCGACGGCAACATCGCCCGTGCGTACGAGCACCTCCGCACATCTGAGACGATCAGCCCGGCGGATGCTCGGGCCGCGTGGGTCTGGGGTCAAGTCTTGCAGGAGGATGGGCAATATGACGCCGCCGTCTCGGCGTACGAACGTGTGCTACAGGATTTCCCCCGCGACCGCGCCACGTGGCGGAGTCTCGGAAGGACCTACTACCTTGCTCAGCAGTACAAGAACGCACTCGAAGCGTTTGACAGAGTGCTCGAGATCGACCCGGAGGACCGGGTCGCCCATTACCATCAGATGCTGGCCTACCGCGCGCTCGGGCTCACGAAACAAGCGGCGCTGGCTGAGGCGGCGTATGAGTATTATCGGATCGACGAGTCGGCCCAGGCCATTACCCGGGAGTTTCGGGCTCGGAATCCTGGGGCGAATCTCATGGCGCAATCCATTCGAACCCACGAACTGACGCTATCCCTAGATGGAACACGGCCCACCAAGTAAACGTCTTGTAGCCGCAGCGGTGGTAACGCTGATTGCCGGTGGGATGTCCGGCGCGTGCGCCGGCCGCGAGGCCGACGGCGAGCCAGAGACGCCCGGCTACGCAAACGCCGACTATGCGATTCAACCGGCGGATTCCGCACTTGCCGCCGTTCGGTTCACCGATGCCACCACGGAAGCCGGCCTCACTTTCGTCCATGAGAACGGCGCGTTTGGCCTCAAGTGGATGCCCGAGACGATGGGAAGTGGGGCCGCATTTCTCGACTACGACGGTGACGGCTGGACCGATATTCTGCTGGTGAATGGAACACGCTGGCCGAATCGGGCGTCCGACCGGCCGCGCGCGACGCTCCGCCTGTATCGGAACCTCTCCAACGGACGGTTCACGGACGTCACCCGCGCCGCCGATTTGGACATCGAGATCTATGGAATGGGCATCTCCGTCGCGGACTACGATGCGGACGGAGATGTCGACGCGTACGTCACGGCGGTGGGCGACAACATGCTGTTGCGGAACGACGGCGGCCGCTTCACCGACGTCACGAGGCAAATGGGCGTGAGCGGCAACGGCGAGCGTCCGGGCACGCCGCCTGCCTGGTCGACCAGCTCCGCATGGCTGGACGTGGATCGCGACGGGTGGGTCGACTTGTTCGTCTGCAACTATGTGCAGTGGACGCCGGAAACCGATCTCTTCACCACGCTCGACGGCACCACGAAATCCTACGCGACGCCACAGCAGTACGAAGGCGAATCCTGTCGACTGTACGAGAACATCGAGGGGAGGCGCTTTCTCGACGTCACTTCCCGAGCCGGCGTGCTGAATCATGACGGGAAGTCTCTCGGAGTCGCCATTGCGGACTTCAACGACGATATGTGGCCGGACCTGGTGGTGGCAAACGACACTTATCAGAATTTCCTGTACCTCAATGACGGGGACGGGACCTTTACCGACGTCGCCTTACAAGCCGGCATTGCATTCGACGAAAGCGGCCGTGCCCGCGCCGGCATGGGCGTCGACATCGCGGACGTCACTGGTGACGGAAGGCTGGCTATCGCGATCGGGAACTTCTCACGGGAGCCGCTCTCACTCTACACGCAGATCCGCGATGTGCTGTTCCAGGATCGTGCCGGGGCGGCGCGCTTGACGCGGACCTCCACGCTGCCGCTCTCGTTTGGTCTCGTGTTCTTCGATGCCAACCTGGATGGGCACCAGGACCTGGTGGTCGGGAACGGTCATATCGAGCCGGAGATCAATGCGGTGCAGCAAGACATCACGTTTGCCCAGCCGCCACAGCTCTTCCTCAATGACGGCCGTGGGCGGTTCGTCGATATGGGCGCCCGCGCCGGGACGGTATTCGCTGAACGGATCGTTGCGCGTGGAATTGCGACCAGTGACTACGACCAAGACGGGGATCTCGACGTCTTGATAACGGTGAATGCCGGCGCCGCCAGACTTCTGCGCAATGAGACGCAGTCCCACAACTGGCTCAGGCTGAAGCTGGTGGGCAACGCACCGAACCTCCGAGCCCTCGGCGCCCGCGTGACGTTGTTTGCGGGGACCAGCGCGCAACGTCAAATGCTCCGCACGGGCTCGTCCTATCTCTCGCAATCCGATTCAGACTATCTCACATTTGGGCTCGGGAGCAAACCTCGGGCGGACAGCATTCTCGTCCGCTGGCCCACCACCGGTCGCGTCCAACACTTTGGGCCAACCCGAGCCAATCAGCTTGTGACGCTGCGGGAAGACCGTGCAACATCGTAACGCATCATCACTCGACCAGCAGGACCGAAGGCCAATGCGCAGGGACCACGTACTCCACTTGCTATCGATGACCGTCCTCTTCCTCGCTGTGGCAGTGTTGTCGGGATGCCGTGAATCGCCCGAGGCACGACGCCAGCGCACGACGGCGATCGTCACGGCCCGGACGGTTGGACTCGCCTACCTGGAAGAGAACAAACTCGCCGAGGCCGAAGCCGAGTTCCTGAAGCTCATCGACCTCGCGCCCGACGAGCCACTCGGGTACGCGGATCTTGGGCTCGTGTATCTGCGATTGGGTCGCTTTGACGATGCGGAGCGCCGGGTGCGACAGGCACTCGACCGGGCGTCGGGCAATCCCGATATCCGGCTCATTCTCGCTAAAGTGTACGAGCTCACAGGTCGCGAGTCCGAGGCCATCACGGTGCTCCGCACGACCATCGAGGGCTCACTCGATCACGTGAAAACGCGATACGCGCTCGCGGAGCTGCTCGTTGCGTCGGAGGACCCGGCCAACTTTGCGGAAGCCTCCGATCACCTCGCAGCGGTCGTGCGCGCCATTCCTGCAAATGTCGCAGCACGACTCGAGCTGATGGAAACACAGATCGTGGCCGAGCGTCCGGAATCCGCAGCCGTACAGCTGGAAGAGTTACGACGGTTGATACCGGCTATACCCCCGGAGGCAGTACCCTTCCTGGATCGCGCGCTCGCGTTGCTGCGAGAGGGCCAGGCCAGCGACGCACTGCGCCCGGCCGCGACCTTCCACAACTTCTTGAAAGCGACCTCGCTCTACCAGGCGGACGTCATCGACCTCCGCGGGCCTGGCGGTGCCCTGATCGGCTTCCCTGTCATCACGTTCCATCAAGACCTTTCGTTGGAGACGCAAGACGAAGCCACGGTTCTCGCAGGCATTCGATTCACCGACATCTCTGAGGATGTGGGGCTCGGACAAGACCTCCGAGCAGATGGCGATTCGGCGCGAGCAACCATCAGAATGGCGGTTGCCGATTACGACGGCGATAACGATCACGACATCTTCGTCGTGGGCGAACGGGATACCCCGGGACAGACGGTCCGTCATCTGCTACAGGACGACGCCGGGCGCTTCCGCGACGTCGCCGTGGAGGCAGGGATCGAGTCGTCGGGCACGAACGCGCTGTTTACGGACTACGACAACGACGGCTCACTGGATCTCTATATCGTGAAGCCCGGCGCCAACGTGCTGTACCAAAACCGCGCTGATGGGTCGTTTCGGGACGTCACGGCCGCCGCGGGCGTTGGCGACGGTGGGCGAGGCCGTGTCACTGTATTCCTCGATATCGATCACGACGGGGACCTAGATGGTTTCGTCGGCAACGACGGGCCCAACCGACTGTTCCGAAACAACGCCGACGGCACCTTTACGGAGCAGGCGAGCACCATGGGCCTCGCGGGATCGGGCGCCCGGACCGTCGATGCGGCGTTCGGTGATTTTGACGACGATGGTGATATCGATCTATTCACCGTCAACGAAACCGCAAGCAACGCGCTGTACAGCAACCTCAGGCAAAGCCGTTTCGACAACACAACGGCAGCGGCTGGACTCGCGAGCGACGGCCGGTCGAGCGCCGTGGCCGTCGCTGACTACGACAATGACGGGTTCCTCGACCTGCTCGTGACGTCGTTCGACGCCGGTCGGCACCAATTCTTCCGCAATCGCTCGGACGGGACCTTCGAACGGGATACCAGACCCGCGGCCGTGTACCGACGCGTGGCCGGCACGCCCGTCTACGACGCCGAATTCTTTGACTTCGACAACGATGGCTTTCTCGACATCGTGATGGCGGCGGGCGAAGACGGATTGCTGCTGTTTCGGAACGACGGCCCGGGCACGTTCACGGACCTGACCGAGTTGCTCCCTGCTTCTGCCGTGCCGGCCGGAGCGGCTGCTGTTGCAGTCGCCGACTATGGCGAAGACGGCGACCTTGATATCTTCGTCGCCACATTCGACGGGGGCATCCGGCTGCTCCGCAACGACGGTGGCAACGTCAACCATTTCCTGACCATGAAGTTGGTGGGCCTCACGACGGGAAGTGGGAAGAACAACTACTTTGGAATCGGCGCAAAGCTCGAAGTTCGAGCGGGCGATCTATACCAGCTTCGCGTCGTCACCCAACCGACGACGCACATCGGCCTGGGTAGCCGGCTCAAAGCGGACGTCGTGCGGATCGTGTGGACCAATGGCGTGCCACAGAACATCTTCTTCCCGGGCGGAGACCAGGATCTTCTGGAGCAGCAAATTCTCAAAGGATCGTGTGCCTTTGTCTACACGTGGGACGGCGAGGAGTACTCCTTTGTCAAGGACGTGATGTGGAAGAGCGCCATTGGCATGCCAACCGGGATCATGGGCGGGCTTCGGTCGTACGCTCCGCCTGATGCATCAAAAGAGTATCTCAAGATCCCGGGCGACCGGCTCAAACCACGAGACGGAAAGTACACACTTCAACTCACCGAAGAGCTGTGGGAGGTCGCCTACGTCGATGAAGTCAAGTTGTTGACCGTTGACCACCCAGACTCCGTGGAGGTCTACGTGGACGAGAAATTTGTCCCGCCTGGACCGCCCAAGCTCCGGATCTATCAAGTGGCGACAAAGCAGTATCCGGTTGCTGCGTGGGACGACCGCCAGACCGACCTGCTCTCGCGCATCCGCGCCAAAGACGACGTGTACATCGACAATCTGACACCTGGGAAATACCAAGGCCTTACCGAGGAGCACGATTTGGTCCTCGACTTGGGGGACATCGCGCCCGGCGACAGTCTTCACCTGTTCCTTCAGGGATGGGTATTCCCCACGGACGCGAGCATCAATGTTGCCATGGCCCAATCCGACGTTCACCGGACGATCTTCCCGTACGTCCAGGTTCCGGATGCGACCGGCGAGTGGCGCACCGTAGTCGCCAACATGAGTTTTCCGAGCGGCAAAGACAAGACGGTCGTCGTCGATCTCACCGGCACGTTCTCCGCGAAGGATTATCGGGTGCGGATTCGGACCAACATGGAGATCTACTGGGACCACGTGTTCTTCACTCAGCCCCGGGGGTCAGTCCCCACGAACGTGACGACGCTGGCGCCCAGTCTCGCTGATTTGCACTACCGCGGGTTTTCGAGGCTGTACCGGAAGGGCGGGCGTCATGGGCCGCATTGGTTCGACTACGCCAGCGTGACCACAGAGTCTCCGTGGCTCGACATGGTCGGATCCTACACGCGATACGGCGACGTGCTGCCCTTGCTCACGAACTCGGATGACATGTACGTCATCATGCCTGCCGGAGATGAAGTGACCATCGAGTTCGACGTGGACGGCGCGCCACCAGTGCCACGAGGCTGGACGCGAGACTTTCTGCTCTATACCGACGGATGGATCAAGGACGGGGACCTCAACACCGCCACGGGACAGACTGTCGAACCCCTGCCATTCCATGACATGTCACGCTACCCCTATGGACGGGAAGAATCGTATCCGGACGATCCCACGCGTCAGGCGTTTCTGGAACAATACAATCGACGGACGATCGGCCGCACGTCCAACTAGGATCGGAGCGCCTTACCGCGCGGACGCAGCCAGGACGATGCAGAAGGTGTCGTGACACCAGACACAATCGGTTCTGGCGAACCCGGCGCGCCCTGTCTCGGCCAGCATCTCCGCGACGGTCCACGGCTTATCCTCGTGTTCCTCCTTGAAGAAACTCTGCCGAATCAACTCGTCATCACACCCGGATGCCCGCGCGTGTTCTACTCGTTCCCAGACGTACTGCTGTTGTACAGTGTGGTCGGGGTGCCGAATGAGATCCCCCCAAATGAACACGCCGGTCGGTTCGAGCCAATCGTGAATGCGAGCGAGCAGGTGCCGCCTATCGTCGGGCTCGAGGTTGTGCAAAACCAGGTTGGTATACACCGCATCCACCGCTTGATCGGGGGCGAAGTGGCGGATATCACTGTGAACGATGCGCACGCGGTCCTCCGCCACGTGCAGTGAACGCCTGGCCACCGCGACCATTTCCTCACACGTCTCGATCCCGATTACCTGAGTTTCGGGGAGACGATCCACGACATCTCGGGTGAGGTTTCCGGCGCCCATGCCGAGATCGACGACCGACCGCGGCTCGTAGCTCGCCAGCAACGACATGATGGTCTCAACGATCTCGTCGTACCGTGGAACGAGCTGACGGATCTTCCGCCCGTAATCCGTCGACAGCGCAGCGTAGTACGCCCGCACTATGCGACCGGTACAGCCTGTTCGCAAAAACGCCCCGACCCAGCGAGATGCCGTATCGGGGCGCCCTGCTCGTCGATCCTGTTCAACTGCTCACTGAATGATGGCTGCAGTGAGGATGTAATCGTTTGCGCGATTGCCACCATGACAGTTCTGGCAGCCTTCGACCCGTCCCTCGGCGGCCACCGTGCCGTCAGCATTTCGCTTGACCCAAAACCAGTCATTGTGCTCCGCGTTGTATCCGGGAGACTTGTACATGACCGTTACCGCGGCAAGCGTACTGTCGGGCATATAATTCTCTTTGACAATGAAGGCCCCCGCCGGCATGACGCCGGACCTGGCGTTGATCGCCTGCAACGCGGGGCCATTGACGTAGGTCGTCAGCAGCATCCCATGAGGGTCGCCGCCCGCATACAGACGGGCCTTGCCGGGCCAGAGAGTCCACGACTGATAATTGGAGCTCTGCAGATGCGCCCACACGGCGGCGGCGGTCGTGTCGGGCATCGCCGGTGCGTCCCCCATCCCAGCTTCCTGCTCCTCCCCCCCTCCGCCGCAGCCCAGTGCAAACGCAAGCACACCAGCACACACGATACCGCCAATCGACCGATGCCTCATGCCATCCTCCTTGAAGCCGTTTTTGAGTTGATGCGAGGTACCCATGGTAACAATTCGGAGCGGAGGAATGTTCACGCCCGGACCTGCCTCGTCAACTTGCCACAGCGAAAGCGGCCGTGCCAAATCGTGAGCCTGGCCCAGCGGCGGCGGCCCGTTCCCATAAGTGATTTAGCCACAACCCACTAGCGGAGACTCATGCCCGGCGTCCCACGCGCCGCGCCCCGCGGCGCCGGCGTCCACTGCAGCCGTAAACAGCAGATGCCCGGACGGTTTGACACCTCTCTGTCACCGTTCTAGAATGCTGTTTCTCTTTCATTATAGAAGGAACGTGCCGGATGGGCCGTCAGGACATCGCACCCGCGCTCGAGCCAACCGCAATCCGCGCATTTACGAAGGCGCTGCTGAGCGATCTCCGCGCACTCGAGCGGATCGTGGACACCGGGATGATCGAATCGGGAGTACGGCGGTTTGGCATGGAACAGGAAGTCTTCTTCATCGACTCCGCATGGCGTCCGAATCCCATCGCCGACCGCGTACTCGCTCGGCTGGACGACCCACGCTTCACAACCGAACTCGCCCAGTTCAACGCGGAGATCAATCTCGACCCGTTGGTGCTCGAGGGGTCGGCGCTCACTCAGATGCAGTCCCAACTCGAAGAACTGCTCATCGCACTTCGAGAAGCTGCGCGCGCCGAAGCCGGTGATGTCGTCTTGACTGGCATTCTCCCCAGCCTCAGCAAATCTGATCTGTCACTCGACAATATCACGCCGCGTCCCCGTTACTACGCGCTGAACGAAGCCGTGATACGCATGCGGAACGGCCCCGTACGGCTCATGATCGAAGGCACTGACGAGTTGCACATCGAACACGAATCCGTCATGCTGGAGGCGTGTAACACCAGCCTCCAGGTTCACTTGCAGGTTAGCGCCGCCGAGTTCCCTTGCTACTACAACATCGCACAGGCGATTGCCGGACCCACCCTTGCCGCTGCCGTGAACTCTCCCTTCTTGTTCGGTAAGCGACTTTGGAATGAGACCCGCATCGCCCTGTTTCAACAATCGGTTGATACGCGAGCCGCGAGCCCGCATTTGCGTGAGCTGAGCCCCCGAGTCCGGTTTGGCGAGAGCTGGATAAACGAATCTGTCGTCGAGGCGTTTCAAGAAGATGTCGCTCGCTTTCGAGTCCTGCTGGCAAGCGAGGTTGGTCCCGACCCGTTCGAGACACTCCAGGCCGGCCATGTCCCCGAACTCAAGGCCCTCCAGCTCCACAACAGCACCGTGTATCGCTGGAACCGCCCATGTTATGGAGTCAAAGACAACATCCCACACCTTCGCATCGAATGTCGCGCTCTGCCCGCGGGCCCGTCTACCCTCGACGAAATGGCCAACGCCGCGTTTTGGATCGGGCTGATGCTTGGGGCGGCCGAAGACTGCAGAGATGTGACCGAACACATGCACTTCGATGACGCGAAAGCCAATTTCCTGGCGGCGGCGCGGCATGGGCTCAGGGCGGTATTCACCTGGCTCGATGGAAAGAATTATCGGGCCCGAGATCTCATTCTCGACCGGCTCCTTCCACTTTCAAGCCAGGGGTTGGCGGCCGAGGGGATCGCCGCCGAGGACATCGAGCGATATCTCGACGTCATTCGCCAGCGTGTCCTGAGCGAGCGGACCGGTGCTCGGTGGCTCCTCGAATCGGTCTCGGGGATGAAGGGCGACAGCAAGCCCGGAGAGCGCATGCTGGCCCTGACCGCTGCAACGGTATCGCGTCAGCATTCGGGCGAACCGGGATACAAATGGTCGTTGGCGACGCTCGACGAAATGGGCGGATGGGCGCCCGGGTATATGCGGGTCGAGCAATACATGACAACTGATCTGTTCACGGTGAGCGAGGATGAACTCGTGGAGCTTGCCGCTTTCCTGATGGACCAGCGGCGGATTCGCCACGTGCTCGTTGAAGACCACGACCACAAGCTCGTCGGCATCATATCCTATCGATCACTCATTCGACTTCTGGCGCATGGAGGCCTGACAAAGGAACAGGCGACGATGCCGATTCGCGATATCATGGAGCGCAACCTCATTACCGTCACACCCGAGACCCACTCGATCGACGCGCTCAGACTGATGCGTGAGAAGCGAATCTCGGTCCTGCCCGTGATCAAGAACGGCAAGCTCGTCGGCGTGGTCAGCGAACGGGACTTCATGGATATCGCCGGGGACCTTCTCCAGGAGAAGCTCAAGCGGGATTGAGGGAGCGGACCATGCCAGCCCTTTCAGACATCGAGCTTCTCAACCGGCTCGTGAGCTTTGACTCGACCAGCCGAAACAGCAACCTCCCGCTGGCTGATTTCATCTGCGATTACCTCGACAAGCCTGGTGTGCGGGTCGAACGCAATTTCTCCCCGGACGGCACCAAGGCAAATCTCGTCGTCGCAATGGGGCACGACACCGACACGGACAGAAACGGTCTCGTCCTCTCGGGTCACATGGACGTCGTTCCGGCCGATGAAGCGGGTTGGCAGAGTGATCCGTTCTCGCTCACGCAGATTGGCGATGCGTTTGCCGCGCGGGGATCCGCGGACATGAAGGGTTTTCTTGCCCTCGCCATGAACCGATTCCACCTCCTCGACCCAGAGCAGGTGGCGCATCCGTTGATCCTCATCTTCACGTATGACGAAGAAGTCGGTACCCGCGGTGCGCACCATTTTGTGAACACTTGGACGTGGCGCACCCCGTTGCCCCGTGCCACCATCATCGGTGAGCCGACGTCTCTCCGGGCGGTTCGTATGCACAAGGGACACCTCCAAGTCCGAATTCGGATTGCCGGGATTGGCGCACATAGCGGCTACCCGCATCTGGGGACCAACGCCATCGAGCCCATGGGTCGCGTTATTCGTGGGCTGACGGAGTTCCGGCAGATCTTGGAGCAAGAAGGGGGACCCCACAGCGAGTATTTCCCGGACGTTCCGTTTGTGGCGCTGAATGTCGCTCGAGTCTCCGGCGGGACGGCCGTCAACGTCGTCCCCGACCTCTGTGTCCTCGACCTCGGAATGCGACTGCTACCCGACATGGAGACTCGCGCCGCTGTCGACCGATTGCGGCGAGTCGTCTCCTCGGCCTTGGGCGACACCGAGTTCGCGATGGATGTCGATTGCGACAGCCC